>JBEAQM010000130.1:0-11356 GCA_041163845.1 Pseudomonadota bacterium
TATAATATCTCCCTTTATATTTTAGGAGAGGTAAGGTGAAGATAACAATGTCTAAAAAATGGTATAGTAATATCCTTTTTGTTTGTCTCTTTGGTATGGGTAGTGCATTTCTTCATGCAGAGGCGCAGGAGACAACTACTGCAGATGAAAAAGAAACAACGCAATATCAAAATACACAAAAACAAGATGTGAAACAAGTGATTGGTGAAATTGAGTATGTGCGAATGGTACCACCTAATATCGTACTTAAAGCTCGTATCGATACAGGAGCAACGACTACATCGATAGATGCACGCAATATTACACCCTTTGAACGTGATGGGAAAGAGTGGGTAAGATTTGTTTGTTTCTCAGATAAAAAAGAATATACATTAGAGCGAAAGGTCGTCGACAAGATCGCTGTCAAAAGGCATGATGCTGTATCACAAGAGCGTTATGTGGTTAAAATGCGTTTAGTATTGGGCAATGTATCAGAACTTATTTCTGTGACATTAAATGATAGAGACAACTACCAATTCCCTATATTGATAGGGAGAAACTTCTTACGAGATTATTTCATCGTAGATGTAGCAAAAAAATATCAGTTTCAACCAATGGTTTTACCTAAATAAATAAAAGAGGTTCAATGTCTAGTAAATTTCACGTGGCTCTCATGAGCTTTGGCTTAATTTTGATAGGGTCTTTGATGATATGGTATAAGGTTGATATTTTGGGTATCCCTTTGTTGCCACATGAAAAAAAATCTGTCTATACCATAGGTGCAGAGATCTCTTTTAAGGGACAAAACAAACCTGTATTGGTCTCCATGGCATTGCCCCAACCCCAAGAAGGAATGGAGATACTTTCCGATTATGTTGCCTCTTCAGGTTTTGGTTATGTAGAGGCTGATACCAAGTATGGTAAACGAGGTGAGTGGAGTAAAAGAAGGGTAACAGGACCACAAGTACTCTATTATTCATTAGATGTAATTATGGACGATGCTTTACAGCCATTGTCTACCGAACGTAAAACAAGTCATAAAGAAGAGACACTTAGTGATTTACCAGATACATTGAGAGATACGGCAAAAAATCTTTTAGATGATGTACGTGAACGCTCTGCTGATATACACTCTTTTGCGGCGCAGCTCATGAAAGACTTTAGTGCGAAAGAACCTTCTCAAGCGGTAAAAATACTTCTTTCACAAGGGAATGAAAGTCAGTTTGATCTTATTTATCGTCTGTTACGGTACCGCAATATTACGGTACAAAAGATCTATGGTCTTTACTTAGAGAATGACCGTGAAAATATCGCACTTACATCAATGCTTGATGTGTTTGATGGTAAAACATGGCAACTTTATGATATCAAAAAAGGGAAAGTGGTACGCGATAAACAATTTTTCATTTGGCAACAAGGTGGTGATTCGATCATAGAAGTCACAGGAGCAGAAAAGTCTAATATTCGGTTTTCAATCAGCGAAAGAAAAGTCCCTGTAGATACACTTTATACCCAAAAAGATCTTATTAAAAAAGCGGCTATTTTGGACTTTTCATTGTTTTCATTGCCAACAGCGGATCAAAACGCATATAGACATATTTTATTGGTACCGTTTGGTGCGTTAATTGTGGTACTTTTAAGGGTTTTGGTGGGGCTTAAAACTTCTGGAACATTTATGCCTGTTTTGATTGCTTTAGCTTTTATGGAAACGACACTTGTCGCAGGGGTGATTATGTTTATTATCATTGTGGGGATAGGGCTTATGATACGATCCTATCTGAGTCGGTTGAACTTACTGCTGGTTGCTAGGATATCGTCTGTAATGATTGTGGTGATTGTCATTATGTCTTTCATGAGTATTTTAAGTTTTAAACTAGGGATACAACAAGTGCTCAATGTAACTTTCTTCCCAATGATTATCTTAGCGTGGACAATCGAAAGGATGTCAATTCTTTGGGAAGAACAAGGACCAAGAGAGGTTATGATGCAAGGAGGCGGTTCATTGATCGTTGCGGTATGTGCTTATTTTGTGATGAGTGATACATTCGTTTCTCATATTGCATTTCATTTTCCTGAAATCATCTTGGTGGTATTGGCTTTGACGATTATGCTTGGAAGATACAGCGGCTATCGTTTGACAGAGTTGATTCGTTTTAAACCGATGGTACGGTAATACCATGTGGTTTGCAAATCCTTTTAAGCTCAGAAAAATGGGCGTATTGGGGATGAATAAGCGTAATATTGATTATATATCCCAAGTCAATCAGCGTAAAAATTATCCCTTGGTGGATAATAAACTAAAAACGAAAGTGCTCGCACAAAATGCTGGTATCGCTGTCCCAAAGTTGATCGCAACCATTGAAAATCAGTCAGCACTTCCTCACCTAAAGGATATTTTGGAAGGATTAAACGCTTTTGTTATTAAGCCAGCCAAAGGGAGTGGGGGGAAAGGTATTTTAGTCATCGTCGCAAGAGAAGGTGATATCTTTCTCAAGCCAAGTGGACAACGATTGAGTCTTAGTGATGTCCATCGTGATATTTCGAATATTTTGAGTGGACTTTATTCACTCGGGGGTAAAGCCGATGTGGCGATGATTGAACAGTTGGTAGAGTTTGACCCGATTTTCGATCACTATAGTTATGAAGGGGTCCCTGATATTCGGGTGATTGTCTATAAAGGGTATCCAGCCATGGCAATGTTACGTTGTTCTACGAAGCAAAGTGATGGAAAAGCAAACTTGCATCAAGGTGCAGTGGGGGTAGGTATTGATATGGCTACAGGTAAAGCACTTTATGCGGTACAGCACAACCTCCCTGTCACTCACCATCCAGATACAGGGTATGGATTTTCTGATCTTGAAATACCACATTGGGAGCAGATACTTGCATTGGCAGCATCGTGCTACGAGGTGACCAATCTGGGATATTTGGGTGTAGACATAGTGCTTGATAAAAATCGTGGACCTTTGATTCTTGAACTGAATGCACGACCTGGATTATCGATACAAATTGCTAATGGAATTGGGGCAATTCACCGTTATGATTTGATTGATCAGCAAAAAGAGAAACGAAATGTTGCACAGAGAGTTGCTTTCTCCATGGAAGCATTTGGGAAAGACCAAAAGCTCACTACGGATTTATAGGAAGGTGTTTTTACTTTTTTAATGTAAAAAAAGTACTGCCACTCCCTGAAAAAAACCATCCTTCTTTGGCAACCTCTTTTAACTCCGGATAAGCGATTAATGCAGCGGGATAGAGGTCGTTAAGTATCATGGGGTCAGCGATTAATTCTAACAGGGTTTTAGAATCAAGTTTCTCCCACCCTACAAATGAGCAGAGACTAATATCGTCTAACAGATGTTCTTTGAAGGTTTTGTAAACCAAAGCAGTATTGCATCCAATATTTGGCGTGTAAATCTCTAAAGGGAGCGGCTCCTCTTCAAATGGCTCTACGATCTCGCCAAAGCCGCTGACATTTGCAGAAGAATAGTTGTAGATAAAAAAAGGTAGATCAGCCCCTATGGTACTCCCTAGTTTGGCAAGCTCATCAGTACTGATCATGAGATTACATACCTCTTTTACCAAACGCATAAACGCAGCCGCATCGGAGCTTCCTCCACCTAAGCCCGCTTGACTTGGAATCCGTTTAGTGACTACTACTTTATGTTTGTAGAAAAAGTTTAGGATATCTAAGTCACCGGTATGGTCATTGAGTGCTTTGTAAGCTTTATAAATGGTGTTTGATTCTAGTGGTATATCTTCGCACCCTTGGATAGTAAAAGTATCACATTCACAAGGTACAAAAGTGATCGTATCGTAAAGATCTTCGACTTGCATAAAACGCGAAAGCAAGGTATGGTACCCCTCTTTATGTCCCGTAATTTTTAAAAAAATATTCACTTTCGCGTGTGCATTGATATGATACATTAGCGCTCCTCGAACTTTGGAATACGATTGAGTTTGTAGTGTACTGTGTTGTCAGCTATTTCAATGATCGAAAAAAAATGTTCTCTTTCAATCAGATAGATCCCCTCTTTTGTGTTTTCAAACGCTTCTACAGAAAGTTTTTTCCCTAGTTCAATCGTTTGATCTTCCCCTAAATACCTGTTGTTTGGAATTGCCAAATGGGAAAAAGGATCAACCGCTTTTTCATCATCAAAATAAAAATCCCCTTCATGGATACGATGCAAACTAGAAAGGGTCCCATCAACCCCTAATTTCTCGGCGATTAGTGCCCCTAAACTGCGGATATATGTCCCTTCACTTACCGTAGCCTCAAAGTGAATAAAGGGATGATTGTAATGGACCAAATGGATATCAGAAATTGTAGAAGTGATTGTTTTGAGAGGTACATTTTCCCCTTCACGAGCCAGTTCATACGCACGCTTTCCATTGATTTTTTTGGCACAAAATTTGGGTGGATAGTAGGTTAGTTCCCCTTTCAGACTCTCTAAGGTTTTTTTGATTTGATCCATGGCAAATGGTGGTATTTCTTCGATATTATCGACTTGTTCAATGTCTAAGCTCGGAGAATTAGCCCCTAACCATAAAGTGGCTTTATAGCTTTTGGGTGTTTTGTTGAGGTATTGAAAGAGTTTAGTGTAGCTCCCTGTAGCGACGATAAGACACCCTGTGGCAAAAGGGTCTAATGTACCAGAAAAGCCTACTTTTTTGGTCCCATATTTTCGCTTCACATACCCCATATAGTGATTGGAAGAGCGAAAAATAGGTTTATTAACGACAAAAAGGCGATGCATTAGATGGATTGGACAAAAGAACTCAGGATCTCTTTTTTATTGCCGCCAAAATTAATCAAAAGTTTATATTCTTTCCCCGATTTATTGACAGCTTGGACCCTTCCTATTCCGAAAATTTTATGTTTTACTAGATCCCCTTTTTTGAAGGTAGAACTTTTAGTGATTTTTAAACTGGTATCTTGAATCAACCCGGCTTCTCCTAAAAAACGGCTCTTTTCGATCGCTTTACGGCGCCCCTTATAAAAACGACTATCAACATAACACAATGTAAGATCAGATTTGGCTCTTGTAATAGCGACATAGCCTAAACGTCGTTCCTCTTCCATGTTGCATCCTTCTCCGAGTAATGGGAAGAACTCTTCTTCTAGTCCTATAACATAAAGGTGCTCAAACTCTAAACCTTTGGCTGCATGGATACTCATAATAGAGATACTATTTTCATCGACCTGATCTTGATCACTTTGGAGTGAAATATCATTTAAAAACTCATCCAATGTTAGGTCAGGATTTTTTTCTACAGCATCTCTAAAGTACCCATAAAATTCGTCGATATTTAAAATTCTATCAAATCCATCTACCATGGCAGCAAAATGCTCTTTGAGTTTAATACGTTCTTCAAAAAGTGTGATAAATTCACTTAAATCATTTTTGAGTACTTCTTGTAAGAGGGTGATATCATTGATGAGTTCTTCTAGCGCAGTTTGTATTTTTTTGCTCATAATTGATTCGATTTCGCCAGAGATCGATTTGAGAATATAATGATGGAGTGAAAGGTGCTTCTCAAAAGCCTCTTTTTGAATCTTCTCTATGGATGATTTCCCGATACCTCTTTTAGGTTTATTGATGATGCGCAATAATGAAAAATCATCATTTGGATTAGAGAGGACCCGAAGATACGAGATAAGATCTTTGATCTCTGCACGTTCATAAAATCGCATTCCACCAATCAGTTTAAATCCTAATCCCGCTTTGGTAAATCCCTCTTCGAGAGAACGTGAAAGTGCATTGATACGGTAAAGAACAGCGATTTCATCTGGATTTACTCCTTCATTAAGAAGTTTTTTGACTTCATGGGCGATCGCTTTGGCTTCCATCGATTCGTCTAGAGAATGAAGTATCTTTACTTCTGGACCTTCTCCTTTGTGAGATGTAAGCTGTTTTCCTAATCGTGTAGAGTTGTGTTCGATGAGGGTATTGGCAGCTTTAAGGATGGGTTCAGTCGAGCGATAATTGGTCTCTAGTTTGACTGTTTTACACGATTCAAAATTGTTTGAAAACTCTAAAATATTACGGATATTAGCACCACGCCAGCCATAAATACTTTGGTCATCATCTCCCACCACACAAAGATTATTGTGTTCTGAAGCAAGAAGTTCAAGAAGCTTAAACTGCAACTCATTGGTATCTTGATATTCATCTACCATGATGTATTGGTAGCGTTGACTTGTCTCTTTTCGTAAGGATTCATTTTCGTTGAGGATTTTGTAAGTAAGCATCAAAAGATCATCGAAATCGACAAGATTATTCTCTTCGATATTGGCTTGATATTTCACATAAATTTGCGCAATTTGTTTGTAGTCTGGAAGTTCTGCTTTTTCTAAGACCACTTCAGGAGAGAGGATAGAATTTTTATATTTAGAAATTTCTGATGCGATGAAAGAGATATTCAGATCGACTTTAAGCTCTTTGGCAATAGAGCGTAATAGACGTTTTTTATCGTCACTATCGATGATGACAAACGTATTGCTGCGTCCAAGTTTCTCAATATGAAACTTTAAAAAAAGGAGTCCAAATTTATGAAAGGTACATAACAAAGGAGGGTAAGAGATGTTGTTGGAAATAAGTTTCAGTGCACGATCTCGCATCTCGGATGCAGCTTTATTGGTAAATGTGAGCGTTAAGGTATTGACAGGATCTATCCCCACTTCACCAATAAGGTAAGCAAGGCGGGTCGTGAGTGTTTTGGTTTTACCGCTCCCTGCCCCTGCCAATATGAGCATAGCACCATCTATATGCTCTACAGCTTCGCGTTGGGATGGATTGAGTGAATTTAAAATAGCTTCCATGGGTGTAATTCTCTATGCTCCTATAAGGTAATTATTATACCTTGAAATTTATTAGAAGTGCCATAAGGGTATTGGTTTGTACTGTAGAATAAAAATATATAAAAACATACTAAAATAAATCATTTTAATAAGAATAGATTATGCTTTATTAAGTATAATGAGATATAATGATTGTGTTAATTTTTAATATATTTTAGAATACATGATTGATGATATAAAGAAAGGATCTTGATAAATGTTAAAAGATTTTGTAAAAATGGAAACATTTTTGACAGTAGCAAGAGAGAGAAGTTTTTCTAGAGCTTCAGCAAAGTTAGGAATTTCGCAGCCAGCAGTGACACAACAAATTAAATTTATCGAAAAATATTTAGCGTGTAAAGTAATAGAGCGAAAAAAGAATGGAATCAAACTGACCAATGAGGGTGAAGAACTTTACAAAATCGCTACAAGACTCGAAAGAGAAATACTCAACGCAGAACAAGATGTGCTCAAAATTATCAAAAAAGAGATCACCTTTAAACTAGGGGCTTCTTATACGATAGGTACCTATATCATCCCAGGGCAATGTCTCAATAATATTGGCGAAGCGATTGATAACAGTGTAAGTTTAGATATTGATAATAGTGCAAGTATCATTGAGAGACTTAAAGATAGAAAACTAGATGTTGGTTTGATAGAGTCTCCGATCATGGATAATGACCTTATCTATAGAGAGTGGATTGAAGATGAATTGGTAGTTGTGAGTAATATGCCTATCAATAAAATCCTTAAAACAGAAGAGCTTTATGATTTTGACTGGGTGTGTAGAGATGAGGGGTCTTCTACAAGAAAAGTGGTTTCTGAAGTCTTTGAGGAGCTTGGTGTTTCATGTAAAAGCTTTAATGTACTGAGTGAAGTGAGTAACACAACGAGTGTACTACAAACCATTAAAAAGAGTGGAAAAAACACAGAAAAACCAGTCGTTTCAATCTTGTCAAAATATGCTGTTATCGATGAAATAGCCAATGGAGAATTATATGAAGCGCGACTTAGAGGCTATACAATCACACGTAAATTCTTCATCGTCTACACCAAAGAGAATAAACACAATGCCTATGTGGATAACGTAGTGAATTATATTATGGCAGGACGCTGTTAAGTTATTTTTTCTTTTTAAGAAGTTTCTGATTTTCTGGATTTTTTAAAAGTGCTTCCATCGAAGTACTTTTAGAAGAAACTTCTTTTCTTTTTTCTTCTTTTGGTACCGGATTTGCAAAGTTGATCACGATGGGAGTCTCTTTGATCGCGATCTGTTTGATCGCAAGTAATGGGATAGAAACTTTCGATCCAAAATTATCATTTCCAAAACCCGCTTCAAATGAAAACATCTCTTCTGTTAATTGGGCACTCTCAAAGGTATACCCACCGATGATAAAAAGGACAATTTTACGAAATGAATCTTTGATTTGGGAAGGTAATTCTGGATTAAAATTGACAAAAGAGACTTCACAAACTACTTCAAATTCTTGGTTTTGTTCAAAGAAATATTGAATGGTTTGAAATAAATGTTGTTGGATGAGGGTGCGATATTCCTCTGTTTGAAAAAGATCAAGTTTCATTGCACGCCTCCTTCTGAACGATTGCTTATCGTATGAATATCTAATATTTTGAATCCTAACATAGCATTGATTAAAGCGACTTTCAAGAAGCCAGAAAGAGCGCTAGGATTGATGTGTTGAGGTCTTAGTACCCCTTCATCGATCAATTTGGCTCGCATCGTCCCTTCAAGCAAAGGTGTTTGGGGTGTGAACCATTGTTCTCCATTAAAAAAAGCGAGATTAGAGATAGTGGTATCGGTGATGAGCCCATCTTTAACAATGATAACTTCATCTGCATCTATGTGTGATGTGAGGAGTCCATTAAGTGCACTTCTATCGGCATATTTGAAAGGGTAATCGATCTTAGAAGAGACGAGTTTGAGTGTGGTGATCTTTTTTTCTTCGTAAGGGAGGTATTCGACAGAAACTAGTTTTTCATCATAAAGGACACGGCATCGATAGATTCCCTCCAAAGGGGGGTGAATGATCTCAGCGAGTTTAAGTGGTGTTTTGGTGCCCAAAAGCGTGAGACGACTTTTATCGCAACGTGCTTGATGGTATGGAAGATTTTGTATATTCCCGTTTTCGATTTTGATCGTTTCGAGCAGAAGAGGGATCATTATGCAAACAGATCGGTAGAGAGATAACGTTCGGCAGTATCACATAAGATAGTGACGATCGTTTTCCCTTTATTTTCTGGTTTATTTGCCATCAGATATGCGGCATGAAGGTTTGCTCCTGCAGAGATACCCACAAGGAGCCCTTCTTCTTTGGCAACACGCTGTGCCATCTTAAAGGCATCTTCATTGCTTACAGAAATGACGCTATCAAAAATATCTCTGTTTAGAATATTTGGGATAAATCCTGCACCGATCCCTTGGATTTTGTGGGGTCCTGGTTTGCCCCCCTGAAGTACAGGGGAATCTTCCGGTTCCACAGCGATCACTTTCACAGAAGGGATTTGTGATTTGAGTATCTCTCCTGTCCCAGTGAGAGTCCCCCCTGTTCCTACCGCAGCGACAAAAATATCAAGATTCTTTTGGGTATCTTTAAGGATCTCAAGTGCAGTGGTTTTACGGTGAATGTCTGGATTGTTTGGGTTGTTAAATTGGTGGAGTACTTTGGCATTGTTTAATGCTTTTTCCAACTCAGTTGCTTTGGCTATCGCACCTCCCATCCCTTCTGCCGCAGGGGTTAAAATCAGTTCAGCGCCTAGGTGGGTAAGGAGTTTTCGACGTTCAATACTCATCGATTCAGGCATAGTCAAAATGAGTTTAAGCCCTTTAGCCGCACAAATGGCTGCTAATCCGATGCCGGTATTGCCACTGGTGGGTTCGATGATTGTGGTATCAAGGTTGATTTCTCCTGATGCGAGGGCAGTATGGATCATATTAAACGCGATACGGTCTTTTACCGAAGAGGTGGGATTCATAAATTCACATTTGCCTAAGATGGTTGCACCTGTCTCATTAGAAAGTGTATTGATTGTAACTAAAGGGGTATTTCCTATGAGTTCTTCTACCGAATTTGCGATCATCTGATCTCCTTATGATTGTTCATTTTATGGTATCACGTTATGTTTGAGCAAGTGCTTTAAATTCAAATGTTTCATCGTCATAGTAACAGATGTTCCCAGTTTCGATCTCATAATGCCACCCATGCAAAAAAAGTTTACCCTCATCGACACGTCTTTTAACCGCTGGATAGGTCAAAAGATTGTCTAGCTGGTAGACAACTGAAATCTGTTCTGTGTAGCGTAGCAATTCATTTTTGGGAGCATGGTTGTAGGCAAGCAATGCTTCATTTTTTGCCTCCGCTCCTAATTCTAGCCATTTGATTGTATGGATATTTTCTTCTGTTGCTTCAATATTTTGAAAAAGTGAAGCGATCGCGCCGCAGTCTGAGTGCCCACATACAATAATATCTGATACCCCTAAAATACTCACGGCATACTCTATCGCAGAAGCAGTCGCATGATAATCTGCATCGGGCTGAAAAGGGGCGACAAAATTACCGATATTTCTTACGATAAACAAATCTCCCGGTTTAGAACCTGTGATAAGTCCAGGCATGACCCGTGAATCACTGCAGCCTATAAACAATGCTTTGGGATTTTGTCCCTCTTTTACAAGCTTTTCAAAGCGTTCCTGATTTTTTTTGAATTTGACCTCTTTGAAGGCTTGATGCCCTTTCCCAAACGCTTCTAAACGACTATCCATGTCTCACTTCTTTGATCGAGTAGGCAAGGGTTTCACCAGCATACATAGGGACCACACCGTTATACTCTGCAGGTACACTAAAAGGTTTTTTCTCCAAAAATACCTTTTTTTCGATAGGGGTAATGCCATAAATTTTTTGGGCATTGCCTGAAAGGAATGCTTGAAGATTTTCAAGTGGAGCCTTTTTGGTTTCAAATAGTTCAGCTAAGACTTGAAGTGCGATAGGTGCTGTGAAAACACCCGCAGCACATCCACATGCCTCTTTGGCATGTTTAGGGTGTGGCGCAGAATCCGAACCAAACATCACTTTGGGGTGCGCTTCTAGAGCAACTTTAAGCAGTGCATCTCTATCTTCTGGACGTTTTGCAATGGGTTTGCAAAACAAATGGGGACGCAACATCCCTCCCGCAACATCATCTAGCGTAATAATGAGGTGGTGCAGTGTGATAGTGGCGTACAGATTTTCAAACCGGTCGAGTGCTTCTACGCTCTCTTTGGTAGTGATGTGTTCCATGATGATTTTTAGCTTAGGGAAAGCAGTGGCAAGTTTTTGATAAATAGGGACGAACTGGGCTTCTCTGTCCATCACAAAACCGTTTGTTTCTCCGTGGATACACAGAGGAATCTCTAGTTCACTCATCGCTTCAAGTGCAGGGCGCAATGTTTCGATATCGAAACCACTTACACCCCCTTCTGAGTTTGTGGTAATACCAGCAGGGTAGAGTTTGATCGCGCTCAGATATGGTTTGAGCGATGTT
>JBEAQM010000131.1:0-6109 GCA_041163845.1 Pseudomonadota bacterium
GTGTCAACTCCCAGCCACAGGGAACCTCAATCTTTATGGTCCAAGAGGATCCGGCAAAACAGCCATTATATTCGACTACATGGAAGAAACAGAAGCAGAAAAAACACTCTATATCGACCTAGACGATCCCAATCTCATCTTCACCCCCCTTTTGGTCGCCTCACTCCAGCGGCACATCGACGCCGAGGGGATAACCCTGCTCATCCTTGACCACTATCGCGCCGGATATTTTGAGACTCTCCCTAAAGTAGCCCGTCTTATCGTCCTTTCACGTACACCGTTGCACGATGCCGATCTTATCAAGGTAGCGCTTTTCCCTCTGGATTATGAAGAGTTCCTAGCCTTCGAGACCACCACGGCAAACAAAAGCTTCAACCACTTTTTGCGCCTAGGGACCCTCCCCGCTGTGGCTAGATCGCCCAAATCCCATACAGAGATCTTCAAACACTTTTTCCAAAGTGCCTTTAGTGAAAGTGAACAAAAATTATTGCTCATTTTAGCCCAGCACCATACCAAACACCTCACCACCCACCAGATCTACAGCTTCGCCAAAGAGAAGTTCAAAGTCTCTAAAGATTGGCTTTATAAAACCATCAAAACCTTCGAAGAGGAGAAACTCCTCTTTTTCATCGAAGACCGCTACCAAAAATCGGGCAAAAAAATGCTCCTCTTTGACTTTGCTTTTGCCAAATACCTCACCCTAGGTCAACCCTTTAGCATCCAATTTGACACGATGATCGCGTTGGCATTTATCAAGCATCAGATCGCGTTCGAAACACTGGGTATCCACGGATACCTCACACTATCCAACGAACTCGTCATCCCTGCCCCTTTTGAGAGCGAAGAGAGCCTTTGGGTCAAATCCCAAAACAAATTCTCTATCTACAAAAAATACGGCATCCAAAAAGTCACCATCGTCACCATCGCCAATAGCTACGAATACCAGATCGAAAAACTCCACTTCGAAGCGATCCCTTTTAACGAATGGAGTGTCATCAATGCGGAAGAGGAATTAGTGGTTAGTGGTTAGTGGTTAGTGGTTAGTGGTTAGTGGTTAGTGGTTAGTGGAAATTTTTCATGGCATCTCTTTCTCTTACCTTAAATATCTCACACGCCAGCCCCTATCCCCTCTTGTGCGTTCACTCTGTGTGAGAAATCCTATCTGTAAGTAATCTTTCGTTAAAATTCTTCCGCCTCTTTTCAGACCTGTGCAACAGGATCGTGGGACAACGGGTCAGGATGGGAACATAGCAGCCCACCTCGCTTTTTTGTGTGCCGCAGGTATCTGGGGAGAGGTTCTATCTCATAGAACGCTTCTTGAGCAAAGCCCAAGAAACTACGCTAACGCTGTGTTAACTTCAGCAGTTGGCTCATGCGACTAGTCGCATTTTATTCCTGCATTACGCAACACATAGCACTTTATACTATGTACGCTAGAGAGGTGGCCGAGTGGTCGAAGGCGCACGACTGGAACTCGTGTATGGGGCAACTCATCGAGGGTTCGAATCCCTTCCTCTCTGCCAGTCACACTTAAACAATATTAATTTTTTGCTTCTATTTTTTCTTTGAAAACCAAAAACTTTTCATACTCTTTTTCATTTGTAGCCCACTCCTGTATATTTGCCAGATCTATTTCATTTTCTTGTGCTACCCATATCGCTTGATCTAGACTTTGCCGGTCATCCCAATGGAAGTATGCTGCTAATCTGTCTTTGATACAATCAGTAGGTGTTAAAAGTTTCAGAATACCAGTTTCACACTCTTGTGTTGCTATCGTATTAACTCTTTCATTACCAACTGTAAGTGGACCTCTTGGAAATTCAATAAAAAACTTAGTTTCTTCATGCACAAAGTAACGAGATTGGTTGTGTTCTTTAAACCCAAGTTGAATCATTATATTTTTGATCTCTCTATGCCCACCATTATATCTATCAATAAGATCAATATCATCTGATGTATACTTGCCGTTACTATAGATCTGAACACAACATCCTCCCGAAAGTACAGTTTTTATCCCTTTTTTCTCTAATTGATCGCAAACGTATCCAGCCAACTCTTCCATGCTCATTTCCTTAATGGATTTCATAATGGTTTTCCTGTTCTTCTTGGTCTTTTACGTACCATGAGCAATCTTTCGATCATTTCAGGATCATAATAACTCCTTGCTTTTTCCAGAAGAGCTCTAAGCTCATCAAAAAACATATATCTTGGATTGAATTCAAATAGTCTTGTTCTACCTGCTTTTTTTGAAACAAGCACCCCCTCATATTCAAGCCGTTCCAATTGTTTTTGAATAGGGTCTAAACTTGCAGCATAAAAATCTGCTATCTCTTTAGCATAGGCTTGACCGTTTGCTAAAATAAACTGAAGTACTCGCTCACGATTTTTTGACCCAAACAATGCTTCTAACATAAAAAATAATATCCTTACACCTATAAAGTAGTTTTTATTACCTATATTATAGGTTTTATAATTTCTTTTGTCAAGAGTAAATATCAAAAAGCAACCATTTTTAACACCACATTACATTTTCGTAAAATATTTATAAATGAGCCATGCAAAACAAAGATCCGCAAAAAGATCCGCAAAAAGATCCGCAATATGTTGATTTTAAACTAATTTAAAATACCATATTTACGATATTTATTATATAAAAAAGATCCGTAAAAAGATCCGCAAAAATTATGTTATAATACGCAAAAAGGAGTTGTTTTGTATTTTACGCCACTTTTACCGACCAACATTGACGGAACTATGGATGCAGCATTATTAGAAAAAGCAGAAAAACTTTGTGTTTTAAGTGCATCTTTAGAATCTGTTTACCCTTATCAAATATTGGATGCTATACGCTCCTTATTGCGTGTAGTCAATAGTTATTATTCAAACCAAATTGAATCTGAAGGGACACACCCTTTTGATATCGAGAAAGCTTCACATAAGATTTTTTCGGGGGACCTAAAGCAGCAGCAACTCCAAAAACTCTCACTAGTGCATATTGAGGTGCAACAGTGGATAGAAACATTGTTTAAAGCGGAGGGAGATGAAATCGTTTTCAAGAGAGATTTTATTCGTGATATACACCGTAAGTTTTATTCACATGAAGATATGAAGCCATTTTTAAATATACACAATAAACTACCTTCTGGCAAAGAAGAAATAATAAAAATGATTCCCGGTGAATTTCGTGATAGAAGAGTAGTCGTAGCAAGTCACTTAGCTCCAGAAGATACTGATATACAAACACTATTTAACCTATACGAATCATCTTATAAAATCCCTCCGCACTCGATAAAAGCTAAAAAAGTGCTTTATGCTCTTGCCTCGCACCATAGGCTTACATGGATACACCCTTTTTTAGATGGGAATGGAAGAACATCACGATTGGTTTTAGATGGAATATTCGCAGGTATACATCTTCAAGGATATGGTTTGTGGAATATCTCCAGAGGACTTGCACGTCGTTCTGAGGATTATAAAAATTACTTAGCATTAGCAGACAAGCCAAGAGAAGGCGATTTGGATGGAAGAGGCGCACTTTCTCTTAAAAACTTCAAATTATATATGCACTTTATGCTTGATGTTGCCATTGATCAGGTAGAGTACATGTCCAAAGCCTTACAATTACCGACGCTGAGTCAAAGAATTGTAAACTATGTCATATTTACTCAAGAACATATGTATGATGTCGATCCTCTACCCAAATATAGTGAAATTCTTTTGAAAGAATTATTGATGGTAGGAGATATGCCAAGGGGAAGTGTGGCACCACTCATTCATGCATCAGACAGAACAGCTAGTATGCTGATCAAAAAACTTTTAGAAAGAGATTTTTTAGACTCTGATACCCCTAAGGGAGATATTCGTTTAAAATTTAACACCCATTTTGCATCGGCAATTTTCCCTGACCTTATCTCAAGGAAGTAGCCCTGTAACATCTTTGGGCATATTGCATCAACTTATCTTGCAGATTGCCTGCCAAGGGGACTTTATTGTTTGAATCTCATTCTTTTTCAAATATGACAAAAATATGACATCTTTTGATTATAATGTTTCATTCGTTCGCCAATGATAGTGCGTAGAAAGTATAAATAGAGTACAATATTTGACTAAAATTGATTATATTTTATCGATGCTTTCAACCCTACAAAAAAATATCGTAGCACGTCATACTGAACACGTAGCACCGATGAAAGGAATGGCTCAATGAACTTGAATCCAAAATCTAAGATTTTGATCACCGGTGGTGCAGGGTATATCGGTTCCCATACTCTTGTAGAACTAGCCAAAGAGGGGCATGATTTTGTGGTGTATGATAATCTCTCAAACGCATCTCTCGAAGCCATCAGACGGGTAGAAAAGATTATCGGTACCCCTATCACTTTCATAGAAGGTGACATCCGAGATACAGACAAACTGCGAGAACTCTTTTCTTCCCATGCTATCGATTCGGTGATCCATTTCGCAGGGCTCAAAGCCGTAGGTGAGTCTGTGGCAAAACCACTAGAGTATTATGACAACAACGTCATAGGGACTATCAGACTCCTAGAAGTGATGCAAGCCTTTGGATGCAAGACGATCGTCTTTTCTTCTAGCGCAACCGTGTACGGCGAACCGGAGTTGGGGGATAGTGGTTTGGGGTTAGGGATTAGTGAAAGTCATCCGACTGGAGGGACTACCAATCCCTACGGGACATCCAAGTATATGATCGAGCGGATTTTAAATGACCTTGCTATCTCTGATGACACATGGAGGATAGCCCTCCTTCGATACTTCAATCCCGTAGGTGCACACGAAAGCGGCACCATAGGCGAAGACCCCAACGACATCCCAAACAACCTCATGCCTTACATCTCGCAAGTGGCTGTAGGCAAACTAGAGTGTCTTAGCGTCTATGGAAGCGACTATGCGACCCATGATGGCACAGGGGTCAGAGACTACATCCACGTCGTAGACCTAGCCAACGCCCACGTGAAAGCCATCGACTACCTCAACAATTCAAAATTCAACATTCAAAATTCACCATTAATAACAAACCTCGGCACAGGAGTTGGCTACTCAGTGCTCGACATGGTCAAAGCCTTCGAAAAAGCCAGCGGTCGCAACGTCCCTTACAAGCTCGTAGATAGACGCCCTGGCGATATAGCTACCTGTTATGCCGATCCTAGTTATGCCAAAGAGACCCTTGGGTGGGAAGCTACCCGTGACATCGAAGAGATGTGTAGAGACGCTTGGAACTGGCAATCTAATAACCCAGATGGGTATACTGATGATTAGGATTTTTGATGATAGAAAATAGCATGATTGAGATTGTTCAAACTAAGATTTATCATATACGTAACACTAAGGTAATGCTCGATAGCGATTTGGCTGAGCTCTATGGCGTAGAAACAAAAAGAATTAATGAAGCGGTTAAAAATAATCCCGATAAATTCCCAAATGATTTTTACTTTGAATTGAATGAAGAAGAGGAAGAGATCTTGAAGTCGAAAATTTCGACCTCAAGTTGGGGAGGAAGAAGAACATCAATAAAGGTTTTCACGGAACAAGGTGTTTACATGCTTGCTACCATTTTAAAAAGTGAGATCGCTACGCAAGTTACAGTGGCTATCATGCGAGCCTTTGTAAAGATGAGACACTTTGCGCTTGGATATGAAGATATTGTCAATATGATTAAAAATCACGATAAGAAACTTGATCAGCATGATGAAGTGCTTCAAAAAGTGATTACTGCACTATCAGATCTCATACGAGAGACGAAAGAGAATGAAACCAGAAAGATAGGATTTATCAATGAATAACCACCCACTACTCCCTAAAACCTATCCCCTAAACCCCTCTAATAGGTGTGAAGATAGCTGGAACTGGCAGAGCAATAATCCAGATGGGTATGGAAAATAAATGGCTAAGATAAAAGTTTTAGACTTAGAAATCTCAGTGGTGCAAGATGAATATATATCATTAACCGATATGGCAAAGTATAAAAATTCACAAGATGCAAACGAGATAATAAGAAATTGGCTTAGAAATAGAAACACTATTGAATTTTTAGGTATTTGGGAAAAAATTCACAATAACGATTTTAAACCCGTCGAATTCGATGGGTTTAGAA
>JBEAQM010000132.1:0-7869 GCA_041163845.1 Pseudomonadota bacterium
CCAGAAGGGGCAACCCCTAAAGATGGTCCAAGTGCAGGGATCGCTATGGTAAGTGCAATTGCTTCGATCTTAAGTGACCAAAAAATAGATAACTTTGTAGCGATGACAGGCGAAGTGACATTGACAGGGAAAGTACTCCCTATTGGTGGACTCAAAGAGAAGTTGATCGCTGCGTATAAAGCAGGGGTAAAAAAAGCATTAATCCCTATCAAAAATTATGAACGTGACTTGGATGAAATTCCTCAAGAGGTGAAAAATCATGTTCATATTATTGGGGTTTCTACAGTCAATGAGGTGCTCAAAGAGATATTTGTCAAATAATCTTTGCACTCAGAATGTCAGCGATTTTTTGATTGGTGACATTTTTGAGTTCTTCATACGAAGCGTTTTGGATCGCTTCAAATGTGCCAAAATAATCAATTAGTTTTTTCACGGTCGCTTTTCCTATCCCTTTTTGGTTGAGTAGTGAGATTTGCGTATCTTGTTGACGTTTTTGGTTTTGGTGAAAGGTGATAGCATAACGGTGGGCTTCATCTCGTTGTCTTTGTATCCAGTGTAAACGTTTGTCTGTCGGTTTGAGCTCGATGATCCCTTGTGTGGTGTAAATGAGGTCTTTGGCTGATCCTTTGGCTCGGTGTGCTTTAGCATCGAGTTTTTCTTTCGCGATAGCGATGACATCAAGGTTAATATTCGCTTCATTTAAAAGGGAGATGGCAAGGTTGAGATTGGCTTGTCCCCCATCTAAGATCCAAAGATCGGGTGGAGGTGCCTGAGTGAATTTCTCGATGCGACGTGAGAGCATCTCTTTCATTTGTCCATACTCATCTTTCTCATGCAAATTGTAACGTCTATAAGACTCTTTGTCCCAGCTGTTTTCATCCCAAACGATCATTCCTCCTACTGTGGCTGCTCCCATCATGTGAGAGTTATCAAATGTCTCTACGCGGTAGGGGATCACAGAGAGATCAAGTAAATCAGCGATTTTTTGTTCCATGATCGTATCGTCTTGTGGATTGCGTAAAAGTTCTTGTGCATTTTGAAGTGCAAGGGTGATCAGTTTTGCTTTGGGACCACGTAAGGGAGTGATAATCTCTATTTTTTTGCCAAACCGTGAGGAAAGTGTCTGGGCTACTTGTGGCGTATCCTCAAAAACATGTGCTGTCAAAATTTGTTTGCTTATTTGAGGTGAATCAATCGTATAAAATTCTAACAGTGCTTGTGTATAGGCTTCATTTTCATCAAAGATGTGCGTATGTCTAAAGTAGTTGTAAGAGGAAGAGATGATCTTTCCGTTGCGCATAAAAAGCTTCACAATCACCCCCTTTTCATCTCCATTTAAGATAGCAAAAATGTCCAAATCCATTGCACTGGCAAAATCGATATTTGATGTAACCGCCACAGAAGAGATCGCCTCTATGGTATCACGCATTTTGGCTGCTTCTTCATACCGCTCTTGTATGGCGAGTGTTCTCATTTTTTCTTGTAGTGTAGCGATGAGGTAGTTACGTTTTACGATGGCATTTTTTGCTTCAGTGATGATCTCACTATAGGCTTGGGTAGATATTCTCTTTTCGCAAGGGGCAAGGCATTTTTTGATTTGAAAAAAAAGACAAGCCTTCCCTTCTTTGAGGCATGATTTTTTTTGTACCAGTGGATAGACTTCATAAAGTGCTTCTAAGAGTGCTTTTCCGCCATTAGGGAAAGGTCCATAATAGGTGATTTGCTTCCCTTGGATCACTTTGCGTGTGATCTCAAAACGGGGGTAAGGGGCAGATTCATCGATATAAATATAGGGATATGTTTTGTCATCACGTAGCAAGATATTGTATTTAGGTTTGAGTTGTTTGATGAGTGAATTTTCTAAGATTAACGCATCTTCTTCGGTATCTACGATGATATATTCAAGCCGTTTCGCTTCATGAAGCATCTTTAAAATACGTGGACTTTGTGCAAGATTTGGTCCAAACGTAGGGGAAAAACGCCAGTAATTTTTAACCCTATTTTTTAAATGTTTTGCCTTCCCCACATACAGAAGCTTTCCATTCGCATCAAAGTATTGGTAAATGCCAGGAGAGGCAGGGAGTGACCGGATTAGGCTTTGCATGTAATGATCTTTTTGATCCGCTCAAATTTGTTTTTAAGCTCCTCTTCACAGGGGAGGGTAAAATCCCCTCGCGCCCGTTCTTCATAGTGTGGAATGGTATCAGAAGTTTTTTCTTCACTCAAAGGATGATATTTGCTATGAAATATGACTACGTCGTTGGCTTTTAAGCTTTGACATGCTTCTATATTTTGTGTCAGTTGTGTTAATAGGCTTTTTAATAAATCTCTATTATAATTGAGTTCCATTTTAAAACCAGGGTGTGTGACCGCCACAAAGAGCGTTTCATTCCTAATGTAGATAAAAGCAATCGCTTTTTGCCATTTGGGTGTTAAAAGTGCAATGAACTTTTGGTAACACTCCTGTTTTTTTAAAAGTTTAAATTGAGGTTGGGAAGAGAGATGAGACAAAATCATACTGGCTTTTTTCATAAAGCGATTATAGCATCACTTTGCTGTATCATATTGGCAGGATGTGGATATAAAACACCACCTGTTTATGTGTCAGAAACAGAAAATAATACGACCCAAGAAGGTCATTAATGCAAAAGTATGATGTGCTCATCATCGGTGCAGGAATTGCGGGATTATATGCGGCGATGCAATTGCCTACAAGCAAAAAAGTGTTGGTCGTATGTAAAGACATTCCCTGGGAGTGTAACACATTTTATGCCCAAGGGGGAATGGCAACAGCACTCAATGAAGCAGATGTAGCACTCCATATCGAAGATACGATGGCAGCGGGGGCATACCATAATGACCCAAAAGCGGTCGAAATACTTTCACGTACCTCGTTAGAAACGACACGCGAAATCATCAACCAAGGGATGCAATTTGACAGGGGGAGCAAAGGGAATCTACTTTACACCAAAGAAGCGGCACACTCTGTGGAGCGTATTATCCATGCAGGGGGTGATGCTACTGGGCGGTATATGCATTATTTCATGATGGTGCAGAATAAACATCAGTTACAAAAAAACACCCTTGTATATGATTTGCTTATAGAAAATGGGAGATGTTTCGGGGTCAAAGCCACTGTAAATTATGAGCCGACGACGATTTATGCAGATGATGTGATCATTGCTTCGGGGGGCATAGGGTCTTTATATGCGTACAATACCAATTCTCGTACAGTCAGTGCAGATATTCATGGTATTTGTGTCGAAAAAGGGATAGAGCTCTCTGATATGGAGTTTATGCAGTTTCACCCCACAGTTTTTGTAGACACACCATTTGCCAGAAAGCTCTTACTCACCGAAGCACTTCGTGGAGAAGGGGCACATGTGGTGGATGAGGAGGGGAGACGTTTTCTTTTTGATGATGATGAGCGAGGGGAATTGGCAAGTCGTGATATCGTCGCAAGGGGTATTTTCAAGCATAAACGCAATACAGGACAAAAAGTCTATCTTGATTTTTCTATGTTCGAAGAGAAGTGGTTTGAACGACGTTTCCCTAATATTACTCACACTTTTGGTGCCTTGGGATATAAATTTCCTCAAGATAAAATCGCGATTTCTCCAGCATTTCATTATGCCAATGGAGGGATCAAATGTGATATCAATGGTGCCATTGAAGGTATTGAAGGGTTATATGTGATTGGAGAGGCAGCTAGAACAGGTATCCATGGCGCAAATAGGCTTGCTTCTAACTCACTTTTGGAAGGAATTGTATTCGGAAAACGTGCCGCAGAACACCTCCTTTCCAAAGAGCATAAAGCGGTAAAAATACCTAAGTTTGAGAAAGATTACGGTAACATTTTGCACAAAGAAAATGATAAAACCTATAAACAAAAGCTGCGTCAAGTGATGTGGAATGATATAGGGATTATCAGAACAACTAAAGGTTTGCATGAAGCCAAAAATTTCATATATGATATGAAAAATAAAGAGATAGGTCGATTGCTTAAATTAAGACTCAATACAGCTTCTGCGATTGTAGAGGCAGCTTTGGCTAGAAAAGAGTCTTTAGGTTCACATTATATAGAAAATGATTAAGGTACCGGTATACAAAGTATTAGGAGACGTGATGCACGATTTACATTTGACAACAACTTGGGTAGGGATAGCCTCATTGGTGATCTTTATTTTAGGATATTATTTTATCGCAGCAGAGGATAAATACCACATTAATAAAGCAAAACCAGCACTTTTTATTGGTACGGGTATTTTTATGTTGATAGGGGTTTATTTCGCGATGCATGGATTGGATGGACATGCATTAGAAGGTGCATTAGAACACCTTATTGTTGAGATTGCTGAGATTTTCTTCTTCTTATTTGTAGCGATGACGTACATTGAAGCGATGATCGATCGCGCAGTTTTCTCGGCATTGCGTTATAATCTTGTATCCAAAGGATACTCTTATAGAAAACTTTTTTGGATTACAGGGCTTTTAGCGTTTTTTATCTCACCTGTCGCGGACAACCTTACTACCGCATTGATCCTTTCGACAGTATTGCTTACGATCGATAAAGAGAAAAAAGAATTTTTAGTTCCAGGAGCGATCAATATCGTAGTTGCAGCCAATGCAGGTGGTGCATGGAGTCCATTTGGGGATATCACTACATTAATGGTATGGATTGCTGAAAAAGGAAGTTTTGGAGAGTTCTTGTATCTTTTCCCTTCAGCGATAGGTGGATGGTATGTGACGGCACTCCTTTTAAGTAGATTTGTACCTAATAGTGTCCCCGCTTTCCATAGTGATGAAGAGAAAATTGAAGTACTTGAAGGTGGAAAAGTCATTATTGGATTATTCGCGCTCACTATTATGTTGGCTGTATTGTCTCACCAGCTTTTGAGTCTTCCAGCAATGTGGGGTATGATGTTTGGTCTTGCGATTCTTAAGCTTTATGTATATTATCTTAACAAGAAAAAAGCACCAGTTTCCGTGAATGTTTTCTCTTGGATTGCAAAAATTGAAAATGATACATTACTCTTCTTTTTCGGGATTCTTGCGGCAGTAGGTGGTCTTCACTTTTTAGGATTTTTAGAATACTTTACCGCATTGTATAATCAATTTGGGGCGACTACAGTGAATATTGGTGTAGGGTTCCTCTCTGCGATTGTAGATAACGTTCCTGTGATGTCCGCAGTCCTTAAAGCAGATCCAAACATGGGTGCAGTGGATGCGCAAGCACAATGGATGTTAGTAACAATGACAGCAGGTATTGGTGGTTCATTGATCTCATTTGGTAGTGCGGCTGGTGTAGGTGTGATGGGTAAACTTCATGGCATTTATACTTTTGGTGCACACATGAAATATGCGTGGACGGTATTGGTTGGATATATCATTTCTTTAATTGTTTGGTATGTTCAATTTGAAATGTTAGGGTTTTATTAATCCTCATTTGACGCCTAATTTGATGCTTTTAGATATTTCATCTGAGGGCATTTCTGCTCTATCTTCACAAAAGCTTTGATAGCTTTTTGGGTAAAAAATTTATTATATTTAAGGATACATTAGATGATGAAACAAGTGCCTATCTTGGTTTTAGACTTCGGATCGCAATATACACAACTGATCGCTAGAAAACTTAGAGAGAGTGGTGTCTATACGGAGGTGGTACCATACCGTGAGAGTATCGAAGAGATTAAAGCGCGTAAGCCTCAGGGGATCATCCTTTCAGGTGGACCAGCTTCAGTTTATGCAGAAGATGCGTATAAACCAGATGATGGTATATGGAGTCTTGGGTTACCTATTTTAGGGATTTGTTATGGGATGCAACTGATTACACAACATTTTGGAGGAAGTGTCGTAGCGGCAGATCATCATGAATATGGGAAAGCCAAACTACACATCGAGAATGATTCGACTATTTTTCAAGGAATTTCAAATGATTCGATTGTTTGGATGAGTCATGGAGATAGAGCTGAGCGTATCCCAGAAGGGTTTCAAGTAATCGGAACAAGTGAAAATTCACCGTATGCTGCGATAGCCAATGAGAGTCAAAATATCTATGCATTTCAGTTTCATCCAGAGGTACACCACTCTGTAGAGGGTACGGCATTGTTAAAAAACTTTGCGAAAAATATTTGTGGATGTGATAGCACATGGAATATGGGAAGTTTCGCGAAAGAGAAAATCGCAGAGATTCGCAAACAAGTAGGGACAAGAAAAGTGCTTTGTGGTGTAAGTGGTGGAGTAGACTCTTCTGTGGTCGCAGCGATGTTGCATGAAGCACTCCCTAAAGAGCAGCTGATTTGTGTCTTTGTCGATCAAGGGTTACTTCGTAAAAATGAAGCAGAACAAGTACAAGATATGTTTAAACTCCTTGATATCCCACTTATTACGATCGATGCTAAAAAAGAGTTTATGGAAGTACTCGCAGGGGTGATAGATCCTGAGACAAAACGTAAAGCGATCGGTGAAAAATTCATTGAAGTGTTCGATAAAGAGGCGAAAAAGCATACCGATGTAAGCTTTCTTGCGCAAGGGACACTCTATACGGATGTGATCGAATCAGTCTCAGTTAAAGGTCCATCAAAAACAATTAAATCACACCATAACGTGGGTGGACTTCCCGATTGGATGACGTTTGAATTGGTGGAGCCATTGAGAGAGATTTTCAAGGATGAAGTGAGAAAGCTCGGACTTGAATTGGGGCTTCCAAGCCATATGATCGGCAGACATCCATTCCCTGGACCTGGACTCGCGATTCGTGTCATGGGAGATGTCAACGAAGAGGCACTTAGACTACTTCGTGAGTCTGATGCGATCATGCAAGAAGAGCTCAAAGCGACAGGGTATTATGACAAAGTATGGCAAGCGTTTACAGTATTACTCAATGTCAAGTCTGTAGGTGTGATGGGAGACAATCGTACGTATGACAATACAGTGTGTATTCGTATGGTAGAGTCTGTCGACGGGATGACCGCGACTTTTGCTCATGTACCTCATGATGTACTTGAGGGAATGAGTAGAAGAATCATCAATGAGATCGATGGAATCAATAGGGTTGTATACGACATTAGTAGTAAGCCTCCTGCTACGATTGAATGGGAATAAATAATAAATAATGAAATGTTTCTCTGCTTATGCACAATACCTTTTATTGTCTATGTTTGTAGGAAGTTTGATTATCCTTTCTATTTTTGCCGAGAGACTTTTTTATATCATTCCAGTGATGGTCTTCGGGGTCATCTGGAGCCGTATCAAGTGTCCTAAATGTGGAGAACCACTACTCCAAGATGATAGAGGGTGGTATATTTTTACCATCAGAACCACATGCCGTCACTGTGGACAAGATACGAACAGCTGTGAAGTAGAACCCGATGAGGTGACACAAGCAAGACTCAAATCATTTTTATAGCTTTAAAGTTTAGTCATTAGCACTAAACTTTCCTTCCAAAAACTTGTAATATTTAAAAAAATATACTATAATCCGAAAAATTTAATACCATTTATAAGGAGCTAATCTATGGCGAAACATCAATTTCAAACAGAGATAGGGCAACTACTTAAACTGATGACCCATTCACTTTATTCAAATAAAGAGATTTTTATACGTGAGCTTGTTTCTAATGCAAGTGATGCGATCGATAAATTTAATTATCTTTCTTTAACCGATGAGAAGTATAAATCGGAGGATTGGACCGGAAAAGTTTCCATCAAACTTGATAAAGAGGACAACTCACTGACTATTGGTGATAACGGTATCGGGATGAATGAAGCCGATTTAATGGATCATTTGGGGACGATTGCGAAGTCTGGGACGAAGGCATTTATGGAAAATCTTACAGGAGATGCAAAGAAAGACTCCAATCTTATCGG
>JBEAQM010000133.1:0-4217 GCA_041163845.1 Pseudomonadota bacterium
AATGAATTTGTCATGATATTAATGCCAAGTTTTTTTAATCTTTTGTTTGAAACAGAGATAACATAAGGATCCATACCATATAAGATAGAATCATACGCTTCTACAAGATGTATTTTGATATTGCTCTCTTTGATGCCACTGCTTTTTGTGAATTTTTTTGAGATATATGCCATCTCTGCAGCGATCTCCACACCACTTAACCCTGCGCCTCCGATGACGAT
Organism: Pseudomonadota bacterium; assembly: GCA_041163845.1. Lineage (GTDB taxonomy): Bacteria > Campylobacterota > Campylobacteria > Campylobacterales > Sulfurovaceae > Sulfurovum. Next base: position 222 of record JBEAQM010000133.1, read on the forward strand.
ATTGAATTCTTGGTTATTCCCATTTCTGATAATTTGATAAATAATATGTTCAAATTTTGTTTTTAATTCAAAGGCTCTATCTAAGACCTTGACACCATAAGTATTGTTCTCTAACCCATCGATAAAACTTGGAAAATTTGTTTTTGCCCCTGTGGCGATGATCAACTCATCATAAGGGATGGCTTGTGTTTTGGTTTGAACGGTTTGTTTATGGGGATTGATATTGATCGCTTCTTCATGGATAAAATGGATAGGTGTCTCAAAGCCATTGCACCAGTTTTGCAGATTGACAGTAATGTCATGGATATCATATTTTCCTGCCATATATCCATACACTTCCGTTTGCATATAATGATAAGGATTGAGATCGATAAGAGTGATATGAATGCCCTCTGTTTTTACCAGTTTTTCTACCGCTCTCAAACCTGCGTAACCAGCCCCGATAATCACTACTTCCACTATGTACCTTTTTCGTAAGAATATTGCTAAAAAGTCTACAAAAATATTGTTTTATTTTTGATAAACTAAAAATTGAGTATAATCATAAACTTTATAAATAAGGAAATGTAATGCACGAACAGACACTGGCGATCCATGCAGGATATGACAAAGATACCCAAGGGACAATGGCAGTACCGATCTATCAAAGTACAGCGTATCAGTTTAGAGACACAGAACATGCGGCAAATCTTTTTGCCCTTAAAGAACTTGGAAATATCTATACCCGTTTGATGAATCCAACGACAGATGTCTTTGAAAAGCGTTTTGCTGCGTTAGAAGGTGGTGTGGCTGCTATAGGGACAGCATCTGGAATGTCTGCTATCTTTTATGCGATCGCCAATGTAGCTGAAGCAGGCGACAATATCATCGTAGCAAAACAAGTCTATGGCGGGACAACAACACTTACTGGACATACGATCAAACGTTTTGGTATTCAAACACGCTATTTTAATGTGAACAATCCTTCAGAGATAGAAGGGCTGGTTGATGAAAAAACAAAGCTTGTTTTGTTTGAAAGTATTACCAATCCAAGTATTGACGTGGCAGATTTTGAAGCGATCGTAGCCATAGCAAATAAACACCAGATTTTAACCTGTGTCGATAACACTGTAGCTACACCTATTCTGTGTAAACCTTTAGCGCATGGATGTGATTTAAGTGTGCATAGTACGAGTAAGTATACCACTGGACAAGGACTTGCATTGGGTGGGATCATCGTAGAGCGTCATAATTTGGTGGAAAAAATCAAAGGAAATCCAAGATACGCACATTTCAATCAACCTGATGCAAGTTACCATGGATTGGTATATTCTGATGTACCACTCCCACTTTTTACCCTAAGGGTACGTTTGGCTCTCTTGCGTGATCTAGGGGGCGCACCAAGTCCATTTAACTCATGGTTGCATATTCAAGGGCTTGAGATATTGCCATTGCGTATGAAACAGCACTCGAATTCAGCATTAGCGATCGCCAAATACCTTGAGGCACATCCAAAAGTGAAAAAAGTAAACTACCCAGGATTAAAGTCTAGTCCACAACATGAATTGGTTCAAAAATACTTTAAAGAGGGGATGGCAAGTGGGTTGCTTTCGTTTGAAGTCGAGAGTAAAGAGTTAGCCCAGAAGATCGCTGATGCGACAGAAATTTTCGCGGTGGTTGTAAACATCGGCGACAGTAAATCGATCATCACCCATCCAGCAAGCACAACACACCAACAACTCTCAGCGCAAGAGCTTATAGAAGCAGGTGTTCCTGGTGGGCTCATAAGACTGAGTGTAGGGCTTGAAGATACTGAAGATCTTATCGCTGATTTAGCAAAAGCTTTAGGGTAATCATATAGATTCCGGATCAAGACCGGAATCACGTATTTTGAATAAAAGTACAAATTCGATAAAATATCCCCAACGTATAATTAATGATAAAAAGCAGTCTATGGAAATCACTACAAAAATAGCACAATTTAGTTCACCACTCTACCTTGAGAGTGGGCGTATCTTAGAACCTTATGAGATCGCTTATGAAACCTATGGTGAACTTAATGAAGATAAATCCAATGTCATTTTAATTTGTCATGCATTAAGTGGTTCGCATCATGCTGCTGGTACTTATCCTGGTGAGCAAAAAGCTGGCTGGTGGGATGGACTTATCGGTGATGGTAAGGCTGTCGATACCCAGAAGTATTTTGTGATTTGTACGAATGTGATTGGATCGTGTTTTGGATCGACAGGACCAATGAGTAATAATTATCCGAGTGAAGAGCCCTATCGGCTTCGCTTTCCTGTTGTCACGATCAAAGATATGGTGCGTGCGCAGATGCATCTTCTTTCCCAACTAGGGATCTACCATGTTAAAGCGATTATAGGTGGTTCTATGGGTGGTATGCAGGCACTTCAATTCGCGGTTGATTATCCTAATTTTGCGGATGAAGTTATCTCTTTAGCGGCTACTTATGCGACACGTCCTTGGACAATGGCGTTTAATAAAGTGGCTATCGAAGCGATACGAAGAGACCCTCGCTTTAAACACGGAAACTATGATAAAGATGATTTTAAAGAAGAGGGGTTAGATGGTTTGGCGATCGGTCGTATCGCAGGACATATCTCTTATTTGGCACCAGATTCGATGGACAGTAAGTTTGGACGAAATTATGTCAATAATGATGGGCTTTTTGAGCTTTTTGGACGGTATGAAGTAGAGCGATATATGGAGTATAATACGAGCAATTTCTCTCGCAATTTTGATCCACTTTCGTATCTTTATATTGTTAAAGCGATCAATACGTTTAATTTAAGTCGAGGCTATGATTCATTGCATGAGGCTATTTTGAGGATTAAAGCAAATATTCATTTGATCAGTTTTTCATCTGATTATTTATTCTTTCCTTCAGAGATGGAGCATATCGCGAAAATGATGAAGCGTAATGGACAAGAACATACCTATCTTGAGGTAGAAAGCCATTATGGTCATGACGCTTTTTTGGTCGAGTTAAATAAGTTTGAAGATCGTATTAAGGATGTGTTACGATGAAAAATGAAACATTTGAAGAAAAATTAGAGTATTCTAAAGCCTTGCTTGAAAAGCTTATGAACCCTGAGATTACACTTGAAGATTCTGTAAAGCTTTATGAAGAGGGACTTAAAAATATTAAAGAGGCACAAAAGCTTATCGAAGCAGCAAAAACAAAGATCAAAGTGATAGAACAAGCCAATCAAAATAGTGGCGAGCCTGCCTAATGTCTCAAATCGTTGTAGCTGCACTTCAATTGCCCACATTAGGGATGAATGCAACAAGACTTGAGTTTTATCTCAAGCAAGCCAAGCAACGTGATGCAAAAATAATGCTTTTGGGTGAATATGTCCTCAACCACTTTTTTAAAGAGTTTGCTACTATGTCTAAAACTATGGTGAAAGAACAAAGCAGAAAACATATGGAACTCTTAAAAGAGCTTGCAATGAAGTATGAGATGATTTTCATTGCTCCAATTATTATAAGTAAAAAAGATGGTTATCATAAAATGATAGCCAAAGTAACAGCCAAGACTATCCGTTACTATGAGCAACAAATTCTTTTACCCTATCCTCATTGGAATGAAAAGAGGTTTTTTGCAAACCCTGTAGCACCATTGCAAGAGCCTATGACATTTTCTGTTCAAGGGATTAAAGTGGCAGTTTTTGCTGGATTTGAACTTCATTTTGACTATTTCTGGCAGAAAGTGACAGAAAAAAAAATTGACCTGGTGCTTCTGCCTACTGCATCAACATTTGGATCACACAATCGTTGGAGAGAGATCATTAAAACCAAAGCGTTTTTGCATGGATGTTATATCCTTCGAGCAAACCGTTTAGGTGAATATATTGACGATGAGGTCAAATGGAAATTTTATGGAGATACAATGCTTATCACACCCGATGGCGAAGTAGAGATGATGCTTGAAGATAAAGAGTCAATGCTCGTAGAAACGGTCGAGAAGAATAAGGTATTAGAGCATCGCAAAAT
>JBEAQM010000134.1:0-3556 GCA_041163845.1 Pseudomonadota bacterium
ATAATGTAGAGGTAATGTAGGTTTCAAATAGAAAGCTACATTTTTAAAGTCATTTTTATACGTATAATCATAGATATCAGGTTGAGTGAGAATGTCTTCTTGTGCAATGATGTGAATCGTAGCGTTTTTATTTCCATGGGTATATCGGCTTTCGATACCAAGATAAGTATTTAAAGTGTATCCTGCGATCCATGAAATAGTATTTTCTTTCACATCGTCATACCAAGTGTAGTCAGTATCATCATATACAATATTATATAATTTTGTTACGTTATACCCAAAACCCAGATAGAAGCGATTAGCCTTAGATGTTTGGCTTAAGATATTAGGGCTGTTAATAAAAGCAGATGTATTGGTATCAAGAGCTTCTCCAGAAAATACAAACGTATTGAATATGAGTAGCGTGATTGTAAGTGTTTTGATCGCTTTTTTCATCTATAGATACCTTGTTTGTCTCATGATTGAACCTATTTTAACTTATTATTATTTAAAGATACTCTTTTATAACATTTTTTACAATTATCTTTTTACTTGTTGTTATTTTTAAAAAATCTAATACATTTTTTACATACTTTGAGCTATGATATAACCTAATTACATTTCAGTAGAAGGCAAACGATGAATTTAAAGAAACAATTTTTAGGAAGTATAGCGATCGCTTTATCGGTTTTTTTGGTAGGGTGTAGCGATAAAGATAAGGTCTCAGAGTTTAATAAACCAGCACTTTATTGGTATCAGCAAATCGCCGATAGCATTAGTGATGGGAACTTAGACAAAGCGGATGGTTATTTTATTTCTTTAAAAAGCGAGCATATGCGTTCACCTTTGATGCCTACTGCGATGATGATGCTCGTACACGCTCACATGAATGAAGAGGAATATCTTCTTGCGAATTACTATTTGGATGAGTATAACAAACGTTATGGAGAGTATGAGAGTCGTGAATATGCAGACTTTATGAAACTACAAGCTTCTTTTTTAGGGGTAAAAGATGTCTATAAAGATCAAAAACTTGTCATGGATACCATCCAAAAAGCCAACATTTATCTTAACCGTTATCCAGGCTCAAGTTATATCCCATTGGTCAATACATTGTTGATCCGTTTACAAATGACAGAATATCTTCTCAACGAAAATATCGCTGCACTCTATGACCGTACAGGTAAAGATAAAGCAGCTCAGATTTGTCGAGACAAAAATAAATGTTCAGTGGTAGAAAAAGCAGATATTACGCCACCAGAACAAAGTTTTATTGGCAAAATTTTCAATTAATTTGATCTTAGCTTTAAGTGCTATTTTTGATAAAACTAAATATTTTTTAAGGAGCTATATACGATGCAACTAAGTGATTATGACGCATTTCCGACCACACTACCGATCGTAGTGGAGGATGAACTTTTTCTTTACCCTTTTATGATTAGTCCTATTTTTCTTACCGAGCAAAAAGATATCGATGCAGCAGCCGATGCGATGGAGAAAAACTCCCTGCTTTTTGTGACTTCATCCATGCCAGGAAAAGAAGGTATGCATAGTTTTGAGACTATGTACCAAGTGGGTGTTGTAGGATCGATCATGCGAAAAGTGCATATCCCTGATGGCAGAGTGAAGATATTATTTCAAGGTCTAGCCAGAGGGAAGATCGTAGAGCCACAAGAGGGTAAGTTTAACCGTGCAGTCATTGATGTTGTTACGTTAGAGGATTACAATCAGCTCAAAGTGGATGCTCTCATGGATTTGTTGCGTGATAAAGTAAAACAACTCTCTACCTTTAATAGTCATATCCCGGCCGATCTTGTCCGAACGATAGAGGAGAATGATGAGCCAAATCGTATTGCAGACCTTGTCTCTTCGATGCTTAAGCTTGATAAAGAGGTGGCCTATTCACTTTATATAGAACTTAATGTAGAAAAACGTCTTTTGGGATTAATAGATATCGTCACATCGGAGATAGAATCTGCGAAGGTTCAACGCGAAATCCGTACCAAAGTTCATACCAAGATCGAACAAACCAACAAAGAGTATTTCCTCAAAGAGCAGCTCAAAGAGATACAGCATGAGTTGGGGATGGATACGCAAAGGGAAGAAGAAATCGCCCTTTTTAGAGAAAAGATTGAAGCACTTAAGCCACATATGGAAGAGGGAACGTTTAAGGAGATCAGCAAACAGCTTGATAGGTTTGCCAGAATGCATCCTGACTCTGCCGATGCGAATGTGATCCAAAGCTATTTGGAATGGGTTCTTGAAGTGCCATTTGGGAAAATGACCAAGAAAAATCTATGCGTCAAAGATGTCTCCCAAGAGCTCGATAAAGACCATTACTCTTTAGAAAAACCAAAAGACCGTATCGTAGAGTTCTTTTCGGTGCGTGAACTCGCAGAGTTAAGAGGGATCAAGCAAAAAGAGATGGCTGGAGTGATTCTTTGTTTTTCGGGACCTCCAGGGGTAGGTAAGACTTCGTTGGCAAACTCTATCGCCACTGCATTGGGGAGACCACTCGTGCGTATTGCGCTAGGGGGATTAGAGGATGTAAATGAATTACGTGGACATCGAAGAACCTATGTTGGTGCGATGCCAGGGCGTTTGGTCCAAGGGTTGATAGAAGCCAAAAGTATGGACCCTGTCATTGTGTTGGATGAGATAGATAAAGTCGGACGAAGTATGCGAGGTGATCCTACAGCAGCACTTCTTGAGATCCTTGATCCTGAACAAAACAGTAAGTATAGAGATTATTATCTAAACTTTAATATCGATTTGAGTAAAGCAATTTTTATCGCTACAGCAAATGATGTAGGTAAAATCCCTGCTCCCTTAAGAGACAGAATGGAGTTTATCGGACTTAATTCGTATACCCCTAAAGAGAAGTTTGAGATTGCCAAGCGCTATCTTATCCCTCAGGAGCTCAAAAAGCATGGATTGAAAAAAAGGGAATTTTCTATTTCAGATAAAGCACTCAAAACATTGATCGATGAATATACCAGAGAGGCAGGGGTGCGAAATCTTCGTAGAAGGGTTGCAGGGCTTATGCGAAAAAGTGCTAGAGAACTTTTAGCAGATACGAGTAAAGAGACGATCACTATTTCGAAAAAAAATTTAGAAAATTTTACGGATAAAAAAGTATTTGAAATCTCTCCGGTCGAAGATGAACCGAAGGTGGGGATTGTCAATGGTTTGGCATGGACGGCGGTCGGAGGAGATGTCCTTACGATAGAAGCGATCAAGATCAAAGGAAAAGGCTCCTTGCAACTTACAGGAAGTCTTGGTGATGTCATGAAAGAGTCTACCCGTATCGCACACTCTGTAGTCAAAATTCTTATCGATCAAGGAAAACTACCTATCTCTCCAGCAAGTATCCCCCATAGTGCACAAGAGAGAGAAGAGCGTATCACGGTTGATCCAAGTGAAGTGTATAAACGTTACGATCTTCATATCCATGTACCAGAAGGGGCAACCCCTAAAGATGGTCCAAGTGCAGGGATCGCTATGGTAAGTGCAATTGCTTCGATCTTAAGTGACCAAAAAATAGATAACTTTGTAGCGATGACAGGCGAAGTGACAT
>JBEAQM010000135.1:0-4906 GCA_041163845.1 Pseudomonadota bacterium
GACTATCACCAATATCTTTCTCATTAATATACTGAAGCGATCCCAACATTTTTACGTCCGAATTCAACATGCATGTCCATGGCATATCTGCTTGCGCGTAAACCACATTAACGATATCATACGCATAGTAATCCCATGCTTGTAATACTAATCCATTATCATAGGTATGAATAGCTGCTACTGCTGTTACACCATCTGTTTTATAAGCAGCATCAGCACCTAAAGCGATTTGCCCCATACTTACAAAATCACCACTAAATCCTATTGGATTTGCAGCTGAAATTCCATGACCATAACCACTATAAATACCGAGTCCATCATTAGCTGCACCTACATAAATATTACCAAATGTACCAACCGTTTCTTTTGTTACATGTGCTGCAACTAATGTAGTATTTTCGATATCTGTATTTGTGATTACTGCTGCTTCAAATAAGTTTGGAAGCATACGTGCATCATCGCTACCTGCCATTGGTGTATCGAGTTTTTGACGACCCACTTTTACATTGGTTTTACCATTGGTATAGTCAAGATATGCTTGACCGATAAATGCATAGTTTTCGCCATTTAAACCATAAAGCGAATTATCATAAGTATAACTTGGAGCTGTTTTTGCGTCAGTATCATGAATCTCAAATCCATAAGTACCATACGCTGCTGCAGTAAATTTTAATCCACTAATACTAGGTGTTGTATACCCTACATATCCACCGATATTAAGTGAGTTGCGGTTATTATTTGTTGTCCCTGAATAAGTTCTATCAACATAGAAACTTCTAAGTTGTCCAAACACTGTTCCCATGTCTGTTGCCGCTGCTACCACTGGAGCCACTGGCTTTACATCTCCTCCTGCCATGAGCAATGTTGCTGCTGCGACAGAAAACGCTAAATATTTTTTCATTGTATATTCTCCTTCATATTTTTATACAAGTGCAGTATGAAGAACCAATATAGCATTAACATAGCATCAGAGAAAATGATATATTAAAAAAAATTATGTGTGTATATTTGTTACATATTATGTTATGGAAGTGTTATATTTTTTTGGCTAGTTTGTACCCTACCCCTTTGAGTGTAGCGATAAGATCTTCTTTGAGCACTTGGCGGACACGGTGCATCTCTGCTCTGATGATCGCATTATCGATGGGAGCATCATCCCAGACATAGTGCCTCAACATCTCATAGTCCACCACACTATTCATATTTTTCGCGAAAATATCGATAATCTGGCGCTGCTTGTGGGTAAGGTCTTGCTCTTCACCATCAAAAAATAAAGATTGATTTGTAATGTCATAACAATACATCTTAGAGATTTTTACCATACTCTTTTCTCGAATACTCGCTATCTTTAGCAACCTATCGATATGCAATCCCAACTCTTTGAGATGAAACGGTTTTTTCAGATAGTCATAACATCCAAGCTCATACGCCTTGCTAATCTGCTCTATTTCAGTAATCGCTGAGATAAAAATCGTCGGTACATAAATTTTCTCTTTTTGGAGTCGTGAAAGTAAAGAGAGTCCATCGATGGTAGGGGTATTGATATCAAAGATAAAAAGATCATAGTCATGTGAAATAATATCCGCATAAGCCTCTTCACCGTCTTCATGTGCTACTACGTCATATCCCGTATCCACCAAATACTCTTTGATCGCCCCTTGAAGCATCAATTCATCTTCAAGCAACAACACTTTCATCTAGAACCCTTTTTGCAAATTTATAAGAGAAGATGGTTATCTCACCATCAGAGTGAACAGCTATCTCTACCCCCTCTTTCTGGCAGATAGTATACACTATCTCAAGCCCCAAACCAAATCCACCGCGCACATTGTTCTCACGTTCAAAAGCCCTGAAGATACGCTCTGTATCTTCTATCTTGGGTGAGTGACCTATGAATTGGAGTAAAATATTTGTATCCTCTTCTTCTAAAACTATCTTGATATCAGTCCCTCTGTAGGCATATTTGATCGCATTTGAGAGGTTATTGTCAATAATTCTCTGAAGCTCTTCTTCACTAAACTTGACCATCAGCCCAGGGGTAATGTGGGTAATGATCTTATGCTTATTCCCTGATGCTATCTCAGCAAAAAAATCGACCCTCTCTTCCAAAAATTCTGACAGACTAAACATCGTTTTTTGATAATCAAAACGATCTTTTTTCACCATATAACTCAAATCTGCATAAATATTGGCAATGATCTTACTCGCAGCCTCTATCTTAGACAAAAACCTATTCTCTCCTACCTTCATTTTAAAAAGATCAATATGGGTCATAATGACCGCTAAAGGGGTGTTAATCTCATGGATAGAGTGCTTGATGAAGCTGTCTTGTGCCTTGACCATCGCAGCATTAAAATCTTTTTCTTTTTCTAATAGTGCATTTTGCTCTCTGAGGTCTTTGGTTTTTTGTTCTACTTTTTGCTCTAGGGTAAGATTGAGCTCTTTGAGTTTTTGTTTTCGTTCATGGATTACTTTGACCATCGCATTGATATAAGGGACCATCCGCTGAAACTCAAACAGACGTATCTTATCTGGATTAATCATGGCATACTTAGAAGATGCCTCTTCGAAGTAGCGGTTAAAAGTAGAAACCTCTTTATGAAGAATTTTATTGATCAATATAATGCCCAAAATACCTACAGTAAATAAAATTACCAGCAAAAAAAGGACCTTCATAGAATAATGGTTAAGTCTATCTTTCAGTATCTCTCTCTCTTCTTGTATATGCTTTTCTGCTTCATCAAGGTATACACCGGTCCCCACCATCCAGCCCCATGGCTCGAAAGACTTCGCATAAGAGATTTTAGGGCTTAACATCCCTGAAGTAGGCTTGAGCCACTGATACTCTACAAATCCACCCTCTTTATGACGAGACACTTCGATAAGATCTTTGATCACCATCACACCATTAGCATCTTTAATATTGTAAAGATTTTTACCTACATTCTCTCGCTGTATTGGGTCTGAAAGGACTTTACCTTTAAAATCGTAAATAAAAATATATCCCGTACTATCTTGCCGTCCATAAAGCTCTTCTATCGCATACATGATCTGTCTTTTAACCGTCTCTTCATCTTGTTCTAAATCTCTGCTTTGGTATGCATGCTCAATAAAGGTCAATACACGACGTGTGTCAAATACAATCGTATCTTTTTGATTTTGAATGAATCTTTCATGGATACGCTCTGCTTCGCGCTCAAATTCTTGATACTCACGATTGATCATAATCGTCGAGAAGAGGATGATCACCACAAGCATGATAAACATACCAACAATATGGATATTTGAAATGGTTTTATGTTTTAAGAACCAGATAGTGTCTCTCCTATAGATGTTTTTCTATCATTTTGAGTACATGAGCGATCTCTTCTTGACTCAATTTTCCAAATTTTTGATAAATCAATTTCCCTTTTTGATCAAAAATTAAAATATCAGAATTATTATCTTCAAGCCCCCAGGCTTTGACCAAGACTTTTTGTTTGTCTTTGAGATAGAGTGCATTAGGATATCGTGCTTGTTTCTCTTTGAGTTTCGCTTCGATAAGAAAATTTGGCATAAATGTCGCTGCAAGGTTCACGATAGCTACCGAATGATACCTTTTAAGATCAAATTGTTTGGCTTTCAATGCTTCTGAAAAATCATTGTTTAGATCTTTTTTGTCAGGATCAACATAAAAAATGACATGCACCTTACCTTTTAGCAATTGTGAATTCCACCCTTGACCATTGAGGTGTCCACCGGTTTGTCCTTGGAGTGTAACCAATGGTGGTACTTTCCCTAGCTCTATCCCCCACCCAACAACCATCAAGAAGAACCAAATACCAAGCGCTTTCATCAGAACCTTTGTATGCTTTAATCCAAGTATATTACCATACTTTAGTGTAGTTATGTTATTATCCCAAAAATTTTACTTAGGGGGATATCAGTATGGATATTACTAAAATCGGACCGGGCGAATGCCCAAATGCAGTCAAAGCAATCATCGAAGTACCACTCAACTCAAACATCAAATATGAGATCGATAAAGATTCAGGTGCAGTAGAGGTAGATAGAGTACTCTACTCAGCAATGCACTACCCTGCAAACTATGGATTTGTAGCCAATACACTTTCAGACGATGGTGATCCAGCAGATGTACTTGTCCTTTGTGATTATCCACTTCAAGCTGGTGCTTATATCAAATGTAGACTTGTAGGTGTCTTGATGACAGAAGATGAGAGTGGAGGAGATGAAAAATTGCTCGCTGTCCCAACAGAAAAGATCGATCCAACGTATAAAAAGATTCAAGATCTAGGTGACATCCCTGAGCATACACTCAACCGTATCAAAAACTTCTTTGAAACATACAAAATGCTTGAACCGAATAAATGGGTAAAAGTATCTGGTTTTAAAGATAAAGCTGCAGCAACTGCTATCTTAGAAAAAGCGATTAAAAACTACAAGTAACGAGATTCCGGATCACTCCGGAATGACGTTCTTCTCTATATTTTAGATCCAGAAAAAACAGAATTTTTTAAAGATCAATCTCTCTTTGTCTGTTAGACAAATAGCTTCCTACCCCTTCAGCGATCCCTTTTGCAATCAAATCTTGATATCGTGGCATAAAAAGCCGTTTACGTTCATTTGGGTGTGAAATATACCCTACCTCGACCAAAATAGAGGGTCTACTCGCCCCTACCAATACCCAAAATGGAGCATGTCTCACACCCCCATCTTTTACACCACCATATTGTCGATGTAGGTTTGTCATCATACGTCGTTGTACATCAATCGCAAGTTTGTTAGACTCGACAATCTTAGGTCCAGAAAGTACTGAATCGACAATCACCGTTCGGCTAAGTTGATTGGTCCCTTTTAGCACCGCTTTGTTTTCTCTCTCTGCAATACGTTGAGATCTTGCATCTCT
>JBEAQM010000136.1:0-4735 GCA_041163845.1 Pseudomonadota bacterium
GTCTACCTTTATGACTTTGAAGGGAACCGTTATATTGATGCGATTAGTTCTTGGTGGGTCAATCTTTTCGGTCATGCAAACCCTTATATCAACCAAAAAATTAAAACACAACTTGATCAACTTGAGCATGTACTTTTAGCAGGATTTACACATGAACCGGCGGTAGAACTTGCCCATAAATTGGTCGAAATTACCCCTAATACATTACAAAAAGTGTTCTATGTTGACAACGGTTCTTCCGCTGTCGAAGCAGCGCTTAAGATGAGTTATCACCATCACCTTAACAAGGGAAAACGTAAAGTGTTTTTTCTCTCGTTGACAAATTCTTATCATGGCGAAACTATCGGAGCATTGAGCGTAGGAGATGTCGGGCTTTACAAAAAAACGTATGAGCCCTTATTGATATCAAATTTGCAAGTTCCTGTGCCAGTAGATCAGAGTCTTGAAGCTGCACAAGAGGCATTAGAAACGTTAGAAACACTGCTCAAAGAACGCTCCAGCGAAATCGCAGCCTTTATCATAGAACCACTCATCCAAGGTGCTGGGGGAATGCATATGTATCATCCATATTATCTCCAAGGTGCTCGAATGTTGACAACACGTTATGATGTCCATTTGATCGCAGATGAGATTATGACGGGTTTTGGGCGTACAGGGAAGATGTTTGCGTGTGAACATGGGGAAATCTCACCTGATTTTATGACCCTTTCTAAAGGACTTACTGGAGGGTATTTGCCACTTTCTGTGGTGATGACAACCCATGAGGTGTATCAAGCTTTTTATTGTGATTATAATGAATACAAAGCTTTTTTGCATTCACATAGTTATACGGGCAACCCTTTAGCGTGTGCTGCTGCACTTGCGACACTAGAGCTTTTTGAGAAAGACAATATTTTAGAAGCCAATAAAGACAAAATAGACTATATCAACCAAAAATTGATCCCTTTTACAAGGTTGCCAAACGTCAAAGAGGTACGCCAACAAGGGATGATCGCTGCGATTGAACTTCAAGGGTATGAGACAAAAGATCGTATAGGGTTAAAGGTGTATCAATATGGACTTTCTAAAGGGGTATTATTACGACCATTGGGGCATGTGATCTACTTGATGCCCCCTTATATTATCTCCGAAGAAGAGATCGATCAGGTGGTAGAGGTAGCCTATGAAGGGATAAGAAGGCTTCATTAAAAAAGAAAAAAGTGTTTTTTGAGATGATGGTAGTGGGTTTGTGCTCTTTGAATCCCTAAATCCATCGCCTCTTTATAGCATCGTTTTGCCTCTTTTAAATTCTTTTTTGTTCCGATCCCATATTCATAAAACTGTCCTAAATCGCATAATGCTTCAGGATAACGATTAAGTGCAAGATTATGCATTAGTTCAAATGAAGCATCTACATTTTTTTGTAAAAGTATCCCTTGATAGAGTGCTCTTCCAAGCATAAATTGTCCAAATTTTGATTCACTTGAGGCACATACAAGTAGTAATTGAGCCGCTTGAGCGATATCGTTTGAGAGGGTGAGTGCTTCAACATCTCTTAAAGCCTCCTCGATATCGTTTTCAGAGTACCCCTCCATAGCAATTTTGTCCAACATCGCTTCTACGCTGTCATAGATTTCATCTTCGTCATACACACTAGGGGTATAAAGTTGGTTCATATAGAGGAGTTTTTTACTGATTTGTGGTATTTTTGGATAGTTATTGACTATCAAAGTGGGTGGGGTCTCATCGTGTTTGATTTCTTTTTTGATCTGTTTTCTTTTGGGCGCAAAAAAGGTATCTAGATCGATAGGTATTGTTGCTTGAAGGGATGTTGTTTCGTTGTCTATCTCGAAGAAAGGGTCTGGTTGTGTTTCAAATTCATTTTCATGCACAGTACCCTCTAAGAAAAAATCATTGATGTCTATAGTCTCTTGAGGTGCTTCTATGTCAGTGTCAAATAGATCAAATGGATCGATGAGCATTTCGCTTTCTTGGATTGTGCTTTCGGATGTGGCGTGAAGATAGTGTTGAATCAGTCTTTGTGCTTTAACGAAGTTTTCAGAGGTCAGTGTGTCAATGATCTCTTCCACATCGGCGTCAGTTTTTCTAAATTTGAGCAATTTTAAAAGCTGCAGCTGTATCGTGTCTGTATCGGTAATAGAAATTGCATTATTGATAATACTTAATCTTTTTTGTATTTGATTCATCGTTGTGATCATCCAATTAATATGGAGAATATTTTTTGCGAGTATAACAAAAATAAACTTTACAGCAGTGTTGACAACTTTGGCTCAGCTGCAGGAGAAGCGTTTAAAGTGTTGCGCAGAGTGCTAAAAGCCTGCAAGAATTTTCTAAAATAGAGATTTTTTTTGCCATTTCTGTAATATCTCTGTCGTAAGAGATGAGTCCAAATCCTTTAATTAACAAAAGATGGGTTTCATGTTGTTGAAAAAATTTCGGTATTTCATACGGAGCACGTTCGAGCCAATCGTCACTGTTTTTAGGATCATAAATGATCACTTCGCCTAATACTTTTTGACCAAAATAATCTTGAGGCATTACTTTAACATGCTTCAGTGAATAGGCTGTAGCATAAGGAGGCATGGTGTAGCAAATATATTTTGCATTGGGGATGGTTTCGTAAATATGCTCATGGATATGGACATCAGGATTGGCTAAACTCCATCGGTAGTCTCTTTTATGACAATCCAATCTTACAAGTGAATTCTCAGTCACTTCATCTAAAATAGTGTCTTTGGAGTTAATTAAAAATTCGCTTTCACTTACCCTTGCAGAGATCGATCCATGGTAAACACCAAAAAAGTTTTTGTTAAAAAGGGAAAGTGAAACATGTTTAATGTCATCAATAAGATGTTTGTCAACCATCAGGGTAACCTTTGATTATGAATATTTTGCTATTATAGCATCAAAACAATTAGCGATGAAGGATGGCTGTGGAGATACCTCATGTCCCTGTACTTTTAGAAGAAGTGTTAGAGAGTTTTAAAGATGTGCAGCAAGGGTATTTTGTCGATTGTACTTTAGGGTATGCGGGGCATAGCTCCCATATGCTAAAGCGTTATTCCCATTTAAAGCATATTGGAATCGATAGAGATGATGAAGCGCTCGATTTTTCTAGAAAACGTTTAATCTCTTATGCAGATCGAAGTGAGCTTTATAAAGGGACATTTGCAGATATTTTCCCTACTTTAACACAAACTCCGATTGTGGCCGTTTTGGCAGATTTTGGTGTTTCATCGCTCCAGTTAGATAAATTAGAACGTGGTTTTTCATTTGATTCTGTAACCCTTGATATGCGGATGGACCCTTTATCTCCCCTTTCGGCTTTTGAAGTAGTCAACCACTATTCTCAAGAGAAACTGGAGTATATTTTGGACCATTATGGAGAGGTAAAACCGTTTAAAAAAGTTGCTTTAGCCATCGTGGAAGCCAGAGCAAAAGAGACTATTTCTTCAGCGAAAATATTAAGTGAAATTGTAAAGAAGGTGATACCTTCAGGTGGGAAAATACATCCAGCTACACTTGTATTTCAAGCGATTCGTATAGAAGTGAATAATGAATTAGGAGAGATCGAAGGGTTGCTTGATGCGTTAGAGCAAAACCATATCGAAGGAGAAGTGGTCTCTTTGATCTCTTTTCATTCCCTGGAAGATCGGTTGGTGAAAAACCGGTTTAAAAAGTGGTCCCAAGCATGTATTTGTGATCCACATGCGATTCGTTGCACGTGTGGTAAAACCCATGCGTTAGGTAAAGTATTGTCTTCGAAACCTATCACAGCCACTGCGCAAGAATTAAAGCTCAACCATCGAAGCAGATCAGCCAAACTGAGAAGTTTTAGGTTCACGAAAGAGAGTCATGCATGATCACGAAAAAAAGAAAAAAAACCAAACCAGATGGGATCACTTTTGGCATGGTGACAGTAATTTTATTCTCGATGGCGATTGTTTTGATTTTGACGACGATTAAAATCTATTTAAGCAATCAAATTTATTATGAGAGTAAAATCGTTAACAATCTCAAAAGTGAAGTGTCGGTGCTTCAGGCAGAGAGAAAAATGCTCGAACAAAATGTCGAAGCATTAAAATTTAAAAATAGGGTAACCGATACTATTTTTTCGATACAGGAATAGAGCATATGATAAGATCTTTCATTCAGTTTGCTGTTGATAGACCCATTATCAACCATATTTTGATGGTCTTTATGTTGGTTCTTTCTATTTTTGCCTATCACAATATTGCTAAAGAGATTTTTCCACCTTCAACACTCGATATGATCTCTGTTCAAGGTGGTTATGTCGGTGCGAGTGCTGATGTACTTGATAAGATGGTAGTTGCTACTATTGAGGATGAGCTTAAAAGTTTACCAGATATTGATACCCTCTACACCACAATTCAAAATGGAAGTTTCACCATACAAGCAGATATCAAATCAGGAAGCAACCCCCAATTGGTTCTTTCTGATGTCAAGGATATCGTAGCCAAAACAAGACGAGATTTACCAGCTGATATGGATGAGCCTATTGCGCGTATTGTTGTTCATGAGTACCCTTTATTGCTTGTTGCTATTTCAGGGGATGTCGAGAAAAAAGATTTAATTGATGCTGCTGATGCACTTAAAAGCAAGTTAATGTTGCTACATGATTTAAGTAGTATCGATATACGTGGAGATACTGATGAGGAGGTGCTCATCGCCTTAGATCAAAAAAAGCTTGATGCGTATGGGCTCGATAAAACAG
>JBEAQM010000137.1:0-8244 GCA_041163845.1 Pseudomonadota bacterium
TTGGGAGAAAGTGGTGCAGGGAAGACCACGCTACTTCGTATCTTGGCAGGACTTGATAGGGCGAAGGGGTACATCGAGGTGGATGAGGCTGTTTGGCTAGATCAAAAAACCAATCTACCTCCCCAGAAAAGGGAGATAGGATTTGTATTTCAAGATTATGCGCTGTTTGATCATATGAGCGTGAAAGAGAATCTTCTGTATGTCAACCGTGATCATCGGTTTGCAGACGAACTTCTTGCTATGACAGGGTTGACAAATCTAGCGCATAGAAACGTACAGTCACTCAGTGGAGGACAAAAACAACGGGTGAGTTTGTGTCGTGCGATGATGCGTCGTCCTAAGATTCTTTTGATGGATGAACCATTTTCTGCGCTCGATTCTCAAATGAAAGATGCATTACAAGAAGAGATAGGTAGATTGCACCGACAATTTGGCATGACGACTATCATGGTAAGTCATGACACTCAAGCAGCGTATGAGCTTGCCGATCGTATCGTAGTGTTGGATCATGCAAGGGTGATAGCCGATGGGGAACCAGATCGTATCTTGATCAAAGAGGATACAGTACGTTATAGGTTTTCCAAATAATTTGGCTAGAATACAACCAAATTAAGCGTAAAGGGTAAAAATGAGTTTAGACAAAGTATTGATGCAGAGAAGTGGCGGTAAGTGTGAGTTGTGTGGTTCTGAAGAAGGATTGAGCCCATTTGTGGTTGCACCTAAAGAGGATACGATAGCTATTTGTAACACTTGTGCCGCATCGATCGATGATCCACAGAGTGATGAAAAACATTGGAACTGTCTGCATGACAGTATGTGGAGCACCGAACCAGCAGTGCAAGTAACCGTATTTAGACTTTTAACGAAACTTGGGGCACAAGATCAGCTCGATATGATGTACCTTGAAGATGAGGTAAAAGGATGGGCGCAAGCAGGGATGGTAGAGGAAAATGCAGAGCCTACGCTAGATGCCAATGGTACAGTACTGCAAGCAGGAGATTCTGTCACCATTATCAAAGACCTTCCTGTCAAAGGGGCAGGATTTACAGCCAAACAAGGGACAACGGTGAAAAACATTCAAATGGTTGCGGGCGATCCAACCCATATCCAAGGGCGTGTCAACGGGACTAAAATTTTCATCATTGCTGCATTTTTGAAAAAAGTATAAGGATATGCATCGAAGGAGACAACGAGATGATGAGGTTGATAAACTATTTTAGACACAATAGAAGCCTCAACTATGTCTTGCTGATCTTCATCCTTTTTTTAGGGGCTACCTCTTACTATAAGATTCCCAAAGAGCTTTTCCCTGAAATCGCCTTAGATAAAATCGCCATTAATGGTGTCTATGCAGGGGCAAGTGCTGATAACCTAGACAAGATGGCAGTACGTGACATCGAAGATGAATTGGGCAATATCCAAGGGGTCAGCAAGATAGAAACTGTCATCAAATCGGGCGGATTTACGATTATCCTTGATTTGGATACTGGAATTGACAAAACCGATGCACTCAATAAAGCCAAAGATGCTATCGCCCGAAGCAGACAGTATCTACCACCTGATATGACAGAACCTACGGCACAGATACTCACCCATGATAGACCACTTATCAATCTTTCACTCTCTTCGGAAACGCTCAGTCAAGGTGAGCTGATCGAAACAGCCAAAGCGGTCAAATCAAAGATCGCACGCAACCCTTTTGTGAGTGAAGTAGTCATTTATGGGGATGCAGACCAAGAAGTCTCAATACAGATCAATGAAGAGGCAGTAAGGGCGTATGGATTAAACCCTTCAGAGATCATTGACGCGATTTCTCAAACCTCTTATATTTATCCCATCGGTGATATTAAGCAAAATGGTAACTACATCTTCCTCTCAACCGTCTATGGAAAAGAAAACAAGCAAGAGTGGGAAGAGAGCTTAATCAGAATAGGGGAGAAACAGATACGGTTGGGGCAGATCGCTACAGTAGATATCACTTATCCTCAAAATACCACACTATCGACATTTAATGGACGTACCAGTGTTACCTTGGTCATCTCTAAAGGACCCGAAGGGAATGCCATGCATATTTCCCAAGAGATCCAGACATATGCCAAAGAGAAGCTCTCAAAAGAGTTTCCTGGGGTCTATTTTGATTTTTATCAAGACAGCTCCAAGCCAGTTAAAGACCGTCTTGATACCGTCATCTCCAATTTGATGTTTGGTTTGATTTTGGTGTTTCTCTCTATGGCGCTGATGATTAACCTTCGTATCGCTACTATCGTTGCTATGGGGATCCCTATCTCTTTCGCGATCGGGGTGATATTTCTTTATTTTGCAGGATATTCGATCAATATCGTTTCATTGTTGGGTGGGTTGATCGTGATTGGGATTGTGGTCGATGATGCGATCGTGGTTTCAGAAAATATCCAGCGCCATATCAACGAAGGGGCGAGCAAAAGTGAAGCGGTTTATCAGGGACTCAAAGAGATGGTACTCCCTGTAACTTTGGCGACATTGACAACGATTGCTGCATTTTTACCCTTGTTTATGATGACGGGGGAGATCAAAAACTTTATTATCCTTATCCCGATTGCAGTGATTATGATTTTGTTAGGTTCACTCTTAGAAAGCTTTTTTTTCTTGCCATTACATGCAGAAGAGTTTTTGAAAAAGCAGAAAAATTTTCTTGATTGGGAGCCGTTGCAAAATTGGTATGAACGTTTACTGCACACAGTGATTAGGTTTAAATATACGTTTCTTTTTACTTTTGCTGTTGTCATCCCTATTTTGACCCTCATTACCCTCAAGATGTTGAATTTTCAGTTTTTCCCTGGATTTGATGGGAACTATCTGTATGTGAGTGGGAAATGTAGTGTCAATACCCCTATCGAGGAGACAGAAAAAATCGCCAAAACGATTGAGAAGCAAATCTTAGAACACAAAGACCATTATGCGATCAAATCGACTTCGACAATTATTGGCTACCGTAGAGCACTCTCTGGTGCGAATGAAAACGGTGACAATATGATTTATATCACCATAGAGCTTTTTGATATGGAGCCGCAAAGTTTCATTGATGCTTATATCAATCCTTTGTTGAATTTTAGTTTTGACTTTAGTGATCCGCAGAAGATACGGAAAAAACATACGTATGATTTAGCCCAAGAGTTGACAATACAAATAGTCCCATTTAAAGCAAAGTATCGATTGGATGAATTGGGTGTGATGGAGGATAAGCCAGGGCTCATTAAAAATGATATTGAGATCAACCTCTCTGGGAAAAATCCCAAAGCAATCTCATCAGCGATGGACCGACTCGAACAAAAACTCACGTCACTCCCTCACATCAAAGATGTAGGCGATAATGCCGATCTAGGGAAAATGGAGTATAAACTTCGTGTCAACAATTATGCAGAGCAATTAGGCTTAAGCGAAGCGCAGATTGCTCAAATTTTGGCTGGTTATTTTCTCGATAGCCGTAAAGCGATGACATTTAACCAAAATGGGGTCATGGAGATACGTACTAAATCGATCGATAAGGATTCAGAACAAACTTTACTTGACTTTATGATACCAACACCTGGGGGGAATTTTGTCAAGTTGACAGATGTGGTGGAGATCGAAAAATTAAGGGCGTATGAACAGATCGAAAAACGTGATGGTAACACAGTCACTTCCATCTTTGCAAATATTGACAAAAAAAATACGACGGCATTAGATGTCCTCTTTGCGATTAAACCTCTGATTGAGGAGATCAAGAAAGAAGGGCTTGATGTGAGTTTGCTCGGAGAGCAAGAGAAAAACCAACAGTTTAAAAATGACATGATGCGTTCTTTGGTGATAGCATTTTTTCTTATTTTGATCACATTGCTGTTTATTTTTCCTAAGATTCGTTATGCGTTGATGGTGATGTCGGTGATACCATTTTCCCTTTTGGGGGCATTGCTTGGGCATCTTTTTTTAGATGTCAACCTCTCTATGACTTCTGTGATAGGTATGTTGGGATTGGCTGGTGTTGTCATTAACGATGGGATTATTATGCTCGATTTTTTGCATGGTACCCAAAATTTAGAGAAGTTTTACGAAAGAGCCAAACACCGCTTGCGTCCGATTCTTATCACCTCTATTACGACTTTTTTAGGGCTCTTTACTCTGATATTTTATGCTACAGGACAAGCGGTTATCCTTCAACCTATCGCGATTTCATTAGGATTTGGATTGGTATGGGGCACGGTGTTAAATTTGGTCTATCTACCAGCACTCTATGCGGTGGTAAATAAGCTTAACCCTTCAGGCTCAGAACCCACGCATGACTATGTCAAAAAGGTGATCGATTTCATCATCTTCAAGGTGCGTGGTTTTGTGCGTTTCGAAAAACTCAAACACTTTTTCTTTGGCAAGTGATGTACTATAAATACAATGAGGATGGGCAGGGATAAAAGCTTGCATTAAAGCGATTTGATCCTCTTTTATAGCCATTTCACAAATGTAACACGCCTCATCATGATGGACCCTTCCTTCATGCGCTAAAAGTGAAATATACGCCTCGCAAACGATCCTTTTTGGGTTTTGTTTGTCCCATTTTTTGGCTGCTGAGAGTAAAAGATCGAAGTAAAAAGGGTCTATCTCTTCAGCATCTTTAAGGTGCGGTTCGAAGCGTTGGATGAAGTTGTGCCAAAGCAGCAATCTATTTTTGTCAAAAAGCCAAGGAAAACCCAAATGTGAAAGGGCACGAAGTCTTGGTAAAAAACGATTTCCCTCCTCTTCTACCTCAAAATCGATGAGATTTCCAAGCTGCAAAATCGAGTGTCTCGCACCAAAAAAACGGTAATAAGAACGTACTTGGGAAGGGCTAAGAATGAGCGCAATACTATCTTCATTTTTTGCTTTGCGTACCGAAAGTATAAATCCTTTGATAGAACACTCCATTTGTTTTTGTGCATTATAGTCAAAATGAAGTTAAAACAAGCGAACTATATTTATGGGGTTTGTAGCCACCAGAGGGACCATTAAAGTCCTTTTAACGAAGGATCAAGTATAATCCACACCATTCTAGAAACATTTTTTAAGGTTGAATTTTATGAAAGACTTGTTTACTTCGTTTAAAGATAATTGTGGGTTTGGACTCCTTGCATCGATAGACAATATCCCTTCACACAAAAATTTGGAAGATGCCATCACCGCTTTGTCCCGTATGATGCATAGAGGGGCGATCGCAGCGGATGGGAAGACTGGGGATGGTTCGGGTCTTTTGCTCTCTGTGCCCAAATCATTTTTCGCTAAGGAAGCTTCTGCACATGGTGTTGAGTTGCCAAGTATCTATGCCGTGGCTATGGTGTTTTCAAAAAACGAGAGTGATTTTGATGTCATTAAGCGAGTGTGTGAAAATAATGATCTCAACCTTCTTTATACACGTACCGTCCCTGTAGATACAAAGGCACTTGGTAAACAAGCATTAGAGACATTGCCTACAATCAAACAAGTTTTTGTCGCACCCAACCCAAATGTCTCTTCAAGCCGTTTCGAAGCACTGATCTACCTTTCACGTAAAGAGATTGAAGCTGCCTTGATGGATGATGCTGATTTCTATATCCCTTCGTTTTCTACATCAGTCGTCTCATACAAAGGGTTGGTGATGCCTACCCATATTAAAGAGTTTTATAAAGATTTGGCGGATGAGGCATTTGAAATTTCGTTTTGTCTTTTCCACCAACGTTTCTCTACCAATACCCTTCCTAAATGGAAATTGGCACAGCCTTTTAGAATGATCGCACACAATGGTGAGATCAACTCTGTAACCGCTAACCGTTTTAATGCGACAGCGAAGATGGCGACAGTCAAATCAGAAGTGTTTAGTGATGAAGAGATGAGTCGATTGACCAACGTGATCCAAAAAAATATGAGTGACTCGGCAAGCTTAGATAACTTTATGGAATTTTTACGGGTCAACGGGGTGGATTTCTTCAAAGCAGCACGTTCTTTAATCCCGGCACCATGGCATAATGCGCCACATATGGATACCGATTTGAGAGCATTTTATGAGTATGCAAGTACTTGTTTTGAACCATGGGATGGTCCAGCAGCGGTGAGTATGACAGATGGTCGTTATATCGGTTGTGTATTAGATAGAAATGGACTCAGACCTTCAAAATACATCCGTACCAAAGACAACAGATTACTCATCTCTTCGGAGTATGGTGTACTCGAATTAGACGATGATGAGATCGTCGAAAGAGGGAGACTGCAGTCTGGTGAGATGATGGGTATTGACCTTAAAAACGGAAAAGTACTGACCAACAATGACATCAATGATTATCTCAAATCGATGCACCCTTATGCCAAATGGCTTAATGAAAATATGACCTACCTTCAAGAGCATATCCCTACAGATGTCGTCCCTAAAACCTCTATCGAATATGGCAATATGGAGCCAAGACAGCGTTACTTCAACTATACCCTTGAAGTGATTAGAGAGGTGATTCGTCCGATGATGGAGGAAGGGAAAGAAACCACAGCTTCTATGGGAGATGATACCCCTTTAGCAGCGTTTTCCTCTGAACAAAGAAACTTTACTGATTTTTTCAAACAAAAATTTGCACAAGTCACTAACCCACCTATCGACCCGATCCGTGAAAAGACAGTGATGAGTCTTAATACCGGTTTTGGTGAAGTGCGCAATATTTTGGCAGATGATGCAGAACATGGAAAGAGATTGAAGACGGTCCTTCCTATTATGTCTGCAGAGAAATTTGCGATCTTACAAGAGTTTGGCGATGAGAGTAACGAGAAATATGACCCTGCATATAAAGTAGGACGCTATGCTACTGTGTATACAGAAGACCTCAAAGCAAGCTTGGATGCATTGGTCGAAAAAGTGATCGTGGATGTAAGAGACCATGGTATCCGTACGATTATCTTGGATGATAGAGATTTAGATGAGCATACCAAAGTAATCCCTATGGTGATGGTAGTAGGGCGTCTTGGACATAAGCTTCTTGAAGCCAAACTTAGACATTTGACCAGTATGGTAGCTGTGACTGGAGAAGTGTTTGACCCACATTCTGCGGCATGTATCATCGGTTTTGGTGCGGCGGCGATTTTCCCATATCTTCTGTACTATACCGTAGCTGAGATCGAAGAAGGAAATGAAGATCTTCAATCAAATCTCAAACAATTTAGACGAGCGATGGGTGCTGGTATCATGAAAATTATGTCTAAGATGGGTATCTCTACCCTCTCTTCTTATCGTAATTCAAGCCTTTTTGATATCATCGGATTGAATCAAGAGATCGTTAAAGATTGTTTCCCTAATGCAACTGGGCTACTCTCTGGTCTTGGGTATGCAGATATCGATGCACGCCTCAACACCAACCATCAGCGCGCTTATACTGCTGAATTTGACGGAAAAGAGAAGGCACTCTATAAAGGTGGTTTCTACAAATACAAAAAAGGGGAAGAGTATCACGACTTCTCTAGACCGACAATTTCTGCGATCCAAAAATGTGCACAAAGTGGTAAGCAAGAAGATTATGAAGAGGTAAAAAAGATGGTTAATGGTCGGGATAAAAAGTTTATCCGTGACTTCTATCAGCTTAAAAGTGACAGAAAACCGATCAGTATCGACGAGGTTGAGCCATTATCGGCGATCTTTAAGCGTTTCTCTACAGCAGCGATGTCTATGGGATCGATCTCTCAAGAGGCACACGAAACATTGGCAGTAGCGATGAACCAAATCGGAGCGAAGTCAAACTCAGGTGAGGGGGGTGAAGATCCAGCACGTTATGGGACAGAGAAAAATTCTTCAATTAAACAAGTCGCATCGGGTCGTTTCGGTGTGACACCAGAGTATTTACGTTCGGCTACAGAGATCCAGATCAAGGTAGCACAAGGGGCAAAGCCAGGGGAAGGTGGACAGCTTCCAGGGAGCAAAGTATCTCCCCTCATCGCTACATTACGATTTACAAAACCAGGGGTGACACTTATTTCACCTCCACCGCACCATGATATCTACTCTATCGAGGATTTAGCGCAGTTGATTTTCGATATGAAACAGATCAATCCACAGGCAAGAGTAGCTGTCAAACTCGTTTCTACGGCGGGGGTTGGGACGATTGCCGCTGGGGTTGCAAAAGCGTATGCAGATAAGATCATCATCTCTGGAGGAGATGGTGGTACAGGAGCTGCTCCTATTGGTTCGATTCGATTTGCGGGTAATCCTTGGGAACTTGGTCTTATCGAAGCACACAATGCACTCAAAGC
>JBEAQM010000138.1:0-6869 GCA_041163845.1 Pseudomonadota bacterium
ATAGCTTGTCATATCAAGGTGGACAGGGGTAATCGATATATACCCATCATTGATCGCTTCAAAATCTGTGATGTGCCCTTGTGTCTCCATCCATCCAAGAGACGGAAGTCCTATCCAGTAGTACTCTTTACCGCGTGGGTTATGATGCACTTCTGCATGGTGTCCATAAAGTCTGTTCCCTGCACGGGTGACTTTAAACCCTTTGGAGTCACTTTCAGACAGAGGGGGGATATTGATATTAAGAAATTTACGAGGAGGCAGTGGAAATGTACCCTCTAAAATCTTTGCTACTAGTGTAGCGATGCTTTTTTGTGCCAAGGTGTATCCATGAGAGTGGATGCTTGCGCCATCGTCTTTATAGACTTGTGAGATAGCGATCGCAGGAATCCCTTGAAGTACCGCTTCCATTGCTGCTGAGGCGGTACCAGAATAGGTGATATCTTCTCCCATATTCGAGCCGATATTGATCCCAGAGATGACGATATCGGGACGATTTTCTTTGGTGAAGAGCTTGTTGAGTGCCAGAAAAATACAGTCAGAAGGTGTCCCATCTTCAAGCTTGTAAAAATCTTTTTTGACTTCCACAAAGTGTAGCGGTTTGGTCAGTGTGAGGGAGTGTCCGCAGGCTGATTTTTCTGTCGCAGGGGCTACTACACGCACATGTCCTAAGGGTTTGAGTGCTTCGACGAGAGCCAGTAACCCTTCGGACTCAAATCCGTCATCATTGGTGATTAATATCTGTTTCATTGTGTATTACTTTAGTGGTGATCTTGTTATTTGAGCACTATTATAACCTTTTTGGTATAATACCTACAATTTCAATTAAAGGACAATCGTGCAAAAAGAGCCGATGTTAAAAATCACGTACAATAAACTCTCTAAAGAGCTAGAGACACTCAAAACTGTCGAAAGAGGAAAAATCGCAAAAGTCATTGATGAAGCGAGAGAATTAGGCGATCTCAAAGAGAATGCTGAATATCACGCAGCGAAAGAGAAACAAGGGTTAATGGAAGCACGTATTGCTGAACTGACCGATATGGTAGGTCGTGCACAAGTGGTTGACCCTTCGACATTGGCACACCAAAGGATCAGCTTTGGATCGACGGTTCTTTTGACCGATCAAAAAACGGGGGATGAAGTGACCTATACCATCGTAGGTGGGGTAGAGTCCAATCCTGCCAAAGGGCTCATCTCTATACAATCTCCTATGGCACGTGCGTTGTTGGGTAAAGAGGAGGGGGATGAAGTCTCTTTGGTATTGCCAACGGGTGAAAAGATGTATGATATTGAAACGATTTTTTACAAAGAGATTGTATTAGGATAAAAGGGTTTTATATGGTAAAAGTAGGGGTTGTCGGCGCAAGTGGCTATACAGGATTAGAACTGATTAAAATGTTGGTTTCACACAGTGGATTTGAACTGACTTATTTAGCCACAAGTGAGGGGAATACAACACTTGAACGACTTCATCCTTCTTTAAAAGATGTGGTCGATTTGTCTATTGAAAAGGCTGACCCTATACTAGCAGCAAAGGAGTGCGAGTTGGTTTTTCTTGCTTTGCCGCACAAAACTTCGATGGGATTTGCGAAAGTACTTTTAGATCATGGGGTGAAAGTGGTCGATCTCTCTGCTGATTATAGACTCGAATTAGAGACGTATGAGGCACACTATTGTCCGCATGAAGACAAAGGACATTTAGGGGATGCAACGTATGGTTTGATAGAGTATTATAAAGAGGCACTCAAAAACACAAATCTTACCGCAAGTCCTGGATGTTATCCTACGGCGACTCTCCTTGGTATTTTGCCTTTTATCCCTTATTTGGATCACAAAAGCCCCCTATTTGTCGATGCCAAATCGGGGGTGAGTGGTGCAGGTAAAAAGCTCGATGAGAGCACCCATTTCGTGACAATCAATGACAATATATTTGCTTATAACCCTCTCAAACATCGCCATGCACCTGAGATTGCTGAAAAGATAGAGAAGATCCATGGGGTGAAAATGGATGTCAATTTTGTCCCACACCTTATCCCTGCGACACGTGGGGAATTGGTATCTGTTTATGGTGTGTTAAAAGAAGAGATTGACCCATTAGAAGTACTCAAAGACCATTATAAAAATGATCCATTTATTCGTATCCGGGAAACACCAGTCGATATCAAAAGCACCGCAGGGACACACTTCTGTGATATTTATGCGGCTAAAAATGGTAAGGCTCTTTTTGTAAGTTCTGCTATCGATAATCTTCTGCGAGGTGCAAGTTCACAGGCATTGGCAGCAGCGAATTTGATGTGTGGGTATGAGGAAGGGATGGGACTTCCTATGGTAGCTTATGTACCGTAGGAAAATGAAAAATTAGAAATAAAAAATTGAGGTATGCATTTCTTTGAAATACTTTTATGGATAAAAATGTATGTCATCCAAACGCCCTTGAAAGCGAAGCGATTTGAGAGGATGACGCTTTTTGTTCTACTTTTTTAAAAAAGTAGAGAAAGGATATAATAATGAGTGATGTGATAAGAACTATAAAACAAAATGCTATCTTTATCGCTGATTCTCATTATCCTCACCATGGTGATGCATTTTTTACACTCCTCCAAAAGATCAATTCAGGTCAGATAGAAACTTCACAGCTTTTTTTGATGGGGGATAATTTCGATCTTCTTTTTGGGCATAACGACTATATTCAAACGTTCTCTCAAAAGGCGATAGCGTTACTTCAGTTACTTTCGCAAAAAATAGAGATACACTATTTGGAAGGGAACCATGACTTTTGTCTCAAAGATATTTTTCCTCATATCCATGTGTACAGTAGAGAACAACAACCGATCCATTTTCAATTAGAAGAAAAAAGTGTCGCTCTTTCTCATGGGGACAAGTATGAAACAGGATTTGGGTATAACCTTTATTGCGCATTGTTACGGAATAAATGGACATTGACACTGCTGAAACCATGGCAAAAGATGATTATTACTCACCGTATGCAAAAGCTCTCACAAAAGCATATCTGTTTTACCTTTGACGGATTTGAGCAAAGGGTAGAGAAGATTTTAACCCATTATGAAAAAGCAGATGTGGTGATAGAAGGGCATTTTCATCAAGCAAAAACGATCGGTAAGTATATCTCTTTACCCTCTTTAGCGTGTCAAAATGCTATTGCTATCGTCAAAGAGGGTAAGATCGTTTTTCAAGCGATATGATTACGCCATTTTTTTGGCAAGTAATCCATCGGTATAGAATGACCCAAAAGGGATCAATGAGAGGATCGAGTAGATCGCAGTCTCTTGCAGCGTAAATCCTGCTTCTTTTTTCGCTTCAAGTATCTGATAGATAAAGGCAAAAACGAGTAAGCCATGTGTCATCCCTACGATCTTCACCGCTAGAGGGTAACCTAAAGCATATTTAATTGGCATCGCAATAAAAACAAGAAGAATAAAAGAGATTCCCTCTATTTTGTTGATAAGTCGAAATTTTTTGAGTTCAGACATGGTTAATTGTTGCCTCCACATTTTCCTGCAGCGCATTTCATTTCCATCTTCATCATTTTTGGGGTGGCATGTGTATCGTACATCCATGCCGCGACTTGGTGACGCTCTTCTTGGCTCATCGCTTTTCCGATCGCTGGCATGACACCAAAACGCTCTAATGCACCTTTTCGACATTTTGCTTTTTCTAGGCTTGGGTTGGTGATATAGTCTGATACAAAAGCGACAAAGTCAGCTTTTGTGCTCATTTGGCTTTGGAGGTGTTCTACCAATCTTGGAAGGGGTGGGGCTTTGATCGTAGCGACCATTGCCATAAATTTTTGACTTCCCATTGGGTTGTTTTGCATATCTCTTGGCATGATCTTAGGGTGACATGCGCTACATTTGGCATCAAAGATCGCTTCACCGCTTTGGTTGGCAACTAGTGTACTGGCCAATATAAGTGGCAAAAGTAGTAATTTTTTCATGATTTTTCCTTTTTTCAAATGTGAAGTATTATAGTTAAAAAGTGTTAAGTGAGTGTGAATTATCCTATCAATTCACTACACAGATCGAAACGGTTGTGTGTCATCAAATGGACTTTACCATGGCGCTGCATCATCTCATCGAAGATACGTTTTGAAAGGGAAAACCCCACTTCTTGTTCTTTATCTTCCCCATCCATAGCCGCAAGATTCATCTCATCGATAATCGCTTTAGGTACTGAAATACCTGGTACTTTGTCGTTGATAAAGTTGGCAGTTTTGGCACGAACGATAGGGAATTGACCTAAGATAAGATGGGCTTCTTTGGCAGTTTCTCTGACACTCATGGCTTTGGCTTCTTCAAATAGAGCCAGCAGTTCATTTGCATTTTCTTTGGTGTAGACAGGCTGTGTCATGATCGCTCTTGCACCGTAGTCTAGTTTTTTGACCATCCGTTTTTGTAAACTTTTCATATCTTTTGCTGAAGCGTTACTCACGGCAAAAGGGTAGATCGGTTTAGGGGCTGGATTGAGTGGTTTGTTGCTATAGTCTACCCCTTTGTTTAAATGGTGAATGATACTTAAAAGCAGTGTTGAATCACGCTCAAGTACACCCTTTACATCTGGTTGGTCGGAGTATTTGGCAGGGTCGCCGGTCAAAGCAAGGATACAACGCAGATCAAAATCGTTTGCCCCAAGTATATCTGATTGTAATGAGAGTTTGTTCTTATCTCTCATACTCATGGTGGCAATGACTGGTTTTTGAAATTTTTGTTGTACTTTGATCGCAGAGAGTAGTCCGCTCATTTTGAGTTTTGCCAAAGGATTATCTGTGCAAGAGAAACCAGTAACCTTTTGATCCAAATGGTGTGTTTCAATCTCATTGATGATGGCATCTATAGAAGCACCGTGAGGAGGATTGATCTCAACCGTGATAAAAGGTTTATCGTTGCAAAGGATATCACAAAATTGTTCATACATAGGGACTACTTTTATATTTTTGTTATAATTCTATCAAAATAATCTATAGAGACGTATTTAAGGGACTATGATGAAGAAAAAATTGGCTGTATTTGATTTCGATTCGACATTGATGGATGGAGAGACCATCGATTTTTTAGCTGCACCACTTGGGCTAGAAGAGGCAGTGGCACAGATCACCCAAAGGGCGATGGCAGGGGAATTGGATTTTTTCAAGTCATTGGTAGCTAGAGTCTCTCTTATCGAAGGATTGGCTGAAGAGAAAGTGAACCAAATTTGTGCTGATCTTCCGATGATGCCAGGAGCTTTTGAGGTGGTAGCTGGGCTGAAAGAGCGTGGTTATACTGTGGTATGTTTTTCGGGTGGATTTAGAAACGCCACTGCTCCAGCAGCGAAAAAATTGGGGCTAGATGCCGATTTTTCAAATTTTTTACATAGCGAAAATGGGATTTTGACAGGGCAAGTAGGTGGAGAGATGATGTACTCCAATGCCAAAGGCGATATGATCGTTCGGCTGCAGGCACTTTTGGGGGTAGAACGAAGTGATACACTCGTGGTAGGAGATGGAGCCAATGATCTTAGTATGTTTGCCCATGCCGATACCCGTGTGGCATTTTGTGCTAAACCAGTACTCAAAGAGGCAGCGACACATTGTGTGGATACTAAAGATTTAAGAGAGATTTTAACGATCGTTGATGCTTAGTGTATCACTTGAGCATCTATCCATTCTAGGTATGCTTGGTTCGCATTGATGATCGGTATCATGACGATCTGAGGTACTTCGTAGTTGTGTAATGCTTTGATTTTGGTTTCTACGTTTTTGTAAAGAACACATTTACTTTTCATGCGTAGCATGATCTCATTAGTATTGACTACCTTATTTTCCCATTTGTATTGGCTTTGTATTTTGGATGATTGGACGCAGGCGACGAGCTGGGACTCTAGTAAAGCTTTGGTGATAAGCTCAGCGATCGTAGGGTCATCTGTCGTTGTTGTAATGGTGCAATATTCGAAGTTCATAAGGGTATTATAGTCTAATTTAGTATAATACGAACAAAAAGGGGAGTGTGTCGTGTCGGAAGAAAGTCGATGTAGCATCAAAGGTATTCTAGGACAACTTTTTGCCTATAAAAAGTCTGTTTTGTACGGCAATGCGGTCGCTTTTATTTCGACTTTGCTTGTGGTGGCTATCCCGCTTTTGATCCCGATTTTAGTGGATGAACTTTTATTGGGAAAAGACCATGGATTTGTCCGATGGGTCTCTGTTCATCTTTTTACGCTCGACACTAAAGGGTATGTGTTTTTTGTTTTAGTGCTGATTTTGGGGCTACGTATCGCTTCTACATTTTTGGGTATTTTGCAAAGCAAGATTTTTACGACGATTTCCAAAAATATCACCTATCAAATGAGACACGCTTTGTTGGGGCATCTCAAGCGGGTTTCGCTCAAAGAGTATGAAACGATGCATGCAGGTGCAGTGACATCTAAGCTTGTTACCGATGTAGAGACGATTGATCATTTTGTTAGTAGTACGATCTCGAAATTGATTTTGGCTTCTTTTACATTGCTATTTTCTGCTGTGGTGCTCCTTTGGATCCATTGGGAATTGGCACTTTTTATTTTGATCACCAATCCCATCGTGGTATTTTTTACGGCGAAACTCTCACGGAATATCGGAAAGTTAAAAAAAGAAGAGAATCGTGCGATAGAGGTGTTTCAATCAGCACTCAATGAAACGTTGGAGCTTTTTCACCAGATACGCGCTGCGAATAAAGAGGGGTATTTCTTCGATCAAAGTGATGCCAAAGCCAAAGCACTGAAAGAGCATGCAATCGCTTTTGGGTACAAGAGTGAAGCAGCGATGAAATATTCGTTTTTAATTTTTTTAAGCGGTTATGAGATCTTTAGAGGGGTAAGTATCTTAGCGGTGGCATATAGTG
>JBEAQM010000139.1:0-3124 GCA_041163845.1 Pseudomonadota bacterium
TTTTCTATCGGTTTTTCAAATACTTTATCTTCCATCGTTGCTTTCTTTACCTTTCAAGTCAAATCAATCTTGTTTTCGCACACGTTATGTCATTTTCGATCGCTGCTTTAAGTGCTTCTAGGGAATCAAATTTCTGATTCTCACGGATGAAATCGACAAACGCTACTGTCACTTCACCTGTTACTTCACCTATCTCTTTTTCTAAAATATGGGTCTCAACTGCATAAGAATCATCGGTCGTCACACGATGCCCTAAAAAACTTACCGAGTCGAACCACTCCTGTGCTATTTTGGTTCTTGTTGCATACACACCTTCCAAAGGAAGCTGATAGGATTCAATGTGGAGATTAAGTGTCGGCACTAATGACTTTTTTCCTAATCCTTGCCCCGATATAATATTGCCTATGATCGTATAATTTCTACCTAAAAGTTGGTTTACTAAAGTGATTTTCCCCTCTCGTAAAAACGCTTTGATCGTACGCGAATGCACTGGGATACCATCCACGCTCACTTGTGGGACAATCATGATCTCTTTATCACACAAAGCGTTAAGCATCTGGGCATCTCCTACTTTATCTTTTCCAAAATGAAAATCATACCCTACTACGATCATACGAAGCGCAGGAAAATCTCGCCCCAATTGATCGATGAATGCTTGTGGTGTGAGTGATTTAATTTTCTCAAAATCATAAAAAAAACACACCTTATCTGTACACTCTGAGCGCCGATAACCAGGGGTTAAATACCCCCCATTTCGTTCGATAATCACCAATGCATCTACATGCGATAAAAGTGCCTGATGCCCCAAATGTATCCCATCAAATGAACCAATAGCAATACGTTTGATCTGGTTAGAAAGTGGCACGTTTAGTTTCCCGCTTTCACAAAATGGTAAAGGTATTCTTGATTTCCTTCTTTCCCTTGTATCTTCGAAAGTGTTTGATACTTCTCCTCCCATCCCAACTTTACTGTGGCTGCTTCAAAGTGCTCTTTTTGTTTTCGGATCGCATCCAAATCCTGTACGACACCTCTGCTGTCTCGCTTCACTTCCCTACCCACTTCAAACTGTGGTTTATAGAGGATAACGATATCCGTACCTTTACTAGACAATCTATCAATAGAGTCTACAATCTGCAAAACAGAGATAAAAGAGACATCACACGTAATGACCTCAAAAGCGATGTCGCTGTGAAAATTACGTATGTCCATCTCTTCAAAAAGTGAAATTTTTGGGTGATCCCTCAACGAAATATGCAGCTGATCTCTCCCCACATCGACACACACAAGTGATCCCACCTCGTTTTCAAGTAATATTTGGGCAAATCCTCCCGTACTTGAACCAATATCAAGCACTTTTTTTTCTCGTAGTGCCATCGGGTATCCTGCCAACAAAGATTCCAATTTGCGCGCCGCACGACTGACATAAAACTTGCTATCTTCGACTTCCACGTGGCAACTAGGATCGACTTTTGCAGATGCTTTTGCTACTTTCCCATCGATCTTCACCTGTCCAACTTTTACCGCTTCTAGTGCACGATTACGACTTTCGAAATACCCTTCTTCTACTAAATATTTGTCAAGTCTCATACCATCGCCTTCATCTGCTCTTCTGTCAACGTCACCACACCCAAATCCTCTGCTTTGGTCAGTTTACTTCCCGCTTCATCTCCATAGATGACAAAGTCTGTTTTTTTACTCACCGATCCACTCACTTTCGCTCCAAGTTTTTCGAGCATCCCTTTGATCTCATCACGACTTACACTCATCGTACCTGTAAGGACTACCGTTTTGTCTTTAAAAGGATTATCTTCCGCCTCTACCTTCTCTTCAACTGTGGGGACGATCGCTTCAAAGAGCTTATGAACAAACGCTCCATTCACCCGCATAAACTCTAATAACGAGTTCGCCATCTCTTCACCGATACCATCTAAGGCTACGACCTCTTCAAAGGTCACATCAATCACCTTAAGACCAAACGCCAAAGCCAATGCTTTACTTGCTACCTCTCCGATATGTTCAATCCCAATCGCACTCAGTACCCTAAACAGCGGTGCACCTTTTGTCGCAGCGATAGCATCAAGGAGATTTTGGATTTTTTTCTCCTTAAACCCTTCGAGTGTCGCTAAATCTTCATAGGTCAACGCATAAAGATCTAAAATATCTCTTATTTTCTCTTCGTATACCAACTGCTCTACGATTTTACTCCCTAGTCCATCGATATTCATGCACCCTTTTTTTGCAAAATGAATAATAGAGTTGACCACTCTATCAGGACAATCGAGATTTTGACACTTAATAAGGGTCCCTTCATCTAACAATTCACTACCACAAGTAGGACACTCTGTAGGGCGGATAATAGGTGTTTCGATTCCTGTGCGTCTATCGGTCAGTACTTTCGTGATCTTTGGTATCACATCACCACTACGGATAAGAATCACACTATCGCCTACCATCAAGCCTTTTCGCTCAATCTCATCAAAATTATGCAACGTCGCACGGCTGATAATAGCCCCTTCCACATCGATAGGCTCTACCTCAGCCACGGGTGTCACCACCCCTGTACGACCTACCTGCAGAGTAATCGCGTGCACTTTCGTCACTTTTTCAACCGCTGGAAATTTATAGGCACACATCCATTTAGGAAATTTTACGGTATACCCCAGCTCTTCTTGCAACAGTACATCATCGACTTTCAACACCATACCATCCATCATCATCGGAATCTCCTCACGATGATTAATTAAAGCATGGTAAAACGCTTCTACCTCTTCGATGTTTTGACACGCTTTCGCATACGGAGGAGCTAAAAATCCAAGCGTATAAATAAAATCCATTTTTTGAGAAAGTAACCTATAGGCTAACGTATTTTCGCCTAATCCCCAAGGGTAGAACACCAAACGTCGTTTTGCCGTGATACTGCTATCAAGCTGTCTCAAACTTCCTGCAGCCGCATTGCGTGGGTTTGCGAAAGGGGCTTCTCCTTCACTCAAACGCTCTGCATTAATCGCCTCAAAATCATTTTTACGGATCACCACTTCTCCGCGTATCTCGATCAATCCTTCATATGCTATACGCAAAGGGACTGAACGTATCGTACGTACATTCACGGTCACCTCTTCACCTA
>JBEAQM010000140.1:0-2781 GCA_041163845.1 Pseudomonadota bacterium
GCAGAAACGATGAAATCAACGGTGGATTATCTCAATCCCTATTTGACCAAAAAAGAAAAAGATACCGATACCACATTGGTCATAGGGACAGTGAAGGGGGATGTGCATGATGTGGGTAAAAATCTAGTCGATATTATCCTCTCCAATAATGGATTCAAGGTAATTAATGTTGGGATTAAAACAGAGCTTGATACTTATTTGGATGCGTATCATAAAGGGGAAGTACAAGCAATTGGCATGAGTGGATTGTTGGTCAAGTCAACGGCAGTGATGAAAGAAAATTTGGAAACGATGGCAGCGATGGGTTTAGAAGTACCTGTGTTGTTAGGTGGGGCAGCTTTGACCCGTTCGTTTGTGGATGATTTTTGTCGTCCTATTTATAAAGGACCTATTTTTTATTGTAGAGATGCTTTTGATGGTGTGGTTGCTATGAGTCGCATAGAGAAATATAATGAAAATCCAAATGTAGGACTTGATACACGTCTGGCGGGAGATCTGATCGAGCGTGAAACGAAAGAGACCAAAGAGGTGATCATCCCCCCTTTTGAAGAGATAAAAATGCCTCCAAGGGTCGATATACCCACACCACCATTTTGGGGAAGACGTGTGTTGCAAAAAAAAGATTTAGATTTTAATGTAATCTTTGACTGGGTCAATACCCGCTCAGTGATCAAAATGCATTGGGGATATAAAAGCAAAGGGATGCGTAAAGAGGCATACCAAAAACTTTTAGATGAGACAGTCTATCCAGCGTATGAGAGACTCAAACGGGAGTTTATCGAAAAAGATCTTTTTGATCCGACTATTATTTATGGGTATTATCCTTGTAGAAGTGATGACCAAGTGCTCTATCTTTTTGATGAGAGCGAAGGGTGGAATGTCGATGCCAACGCCAATGCAGAACCTTTGTCTGATGTCATAGGTAGAGCGCTTACAAAGTTCTCTTTCCCTAGGCAAAGTAAAATGCCTCATAGAGCACTTTCTGATTTTTTTAGGCATGAGCGTCATGATGTAATTGCCCTTAGTTGTGTGAGTGCTGGGGCTAAGTTTAGTGCCTATGAAAAAGAACTTTATGAGGCTGGCAAATATCTAGAGTATAACATGGTTCATGGACTCTCTGTTGAGCTTGCCGAAGCATTAGCAGAAGTGGTCCATAAGCAAATACGTATGGATTTGGGTATCCTCAAAGAGGATGAAGGGGCGACACTCAGAGATGTGAGAATGAACCGTTATCAGGGGGCAAGATACTCTTTTGGATATCCGGCGTGTCCAGACTTAGAGCAGAGTAGAGAGCTTTTTGACCTTCTTAAGCCTGAAGAGTTTGGTATCGAACTTTCTGAAACATTCCAGATCGTCCCTGAGCAAAGTACAACAGCACTTGTGGTTCACCATAAAAATGCGACGTATTACTCAGTATGAAGCCAGAACTTAAATTAGGTCGTTATAGACACTATAAAGGTGGAGAATATGAGGTGCAAGATTTAGCACGTCATAGTGAGAGTGAAGAGTGGATGGTAGTTTATAAAGCACTTTACAATGATACCTTGTGGGTGAGACCTTATGAAATGTTTGTGCAGAGGGTTGAGGTTGAGGGAAAAGAGATAGAGCGATTTACCTATGAAGGTTAAATCCCTTGCATCTTCATAGCAAAAAACGATGTTAGTTTTCCATCTTTAAAATGAATACGCAGCTCTATAGGACGGCAGCACACTTCACAGTCTTCGATGTATTCACTCGACTCTTCGCTTTCGTCTAAGACCATAGATATCGTTTCCCAACAGTAAGGACAAGTGAAAAATTTTTCTAGCATAGTGTTCCCTTTTTATCGTTTGAGGATGGAGTATGTTATACTTTCTTTTTATTGTTTACAAAGGATTCATGGGTGTCAAAAATTATAGAACATTTTATCACATTAACACAAATTCCACACTGCAGTAAAGAGACAGATCAATTATTGGATTTTTTAGTCACTTTTGCGAAAGAGAGAGACTACAGTGTAGAGGTGGATCAAATGAAGAATATTTTCATCACCAAAGGTTTGCCAACGCTTTGTCTCCAAGCCCATTATGATATGGTGTGCATGGGGAAAGCGCCGAATATAGAACCTTATATTGAAGAGGGCTGGATGAAAGCACATGATTCATCCTTGGGGGCAGACAATGGGATGGCGATCGCGATGATGATGCAGTTGATGGATGAGGGGATGGATCTGGAGTTTTTACTCACCTCAGATGAGGAGATCGGGCTTATCGGTGCCAATCAAGTAGCGTTTGATTTAAAAAGCCATTATATGCTCAACCTTGACAGTGAAGATGAAGCAGAAGTGTATATAGGATGTGCTGGTGGTGTCGATATCACTGCGACGAAACAAGATGTGTTTGTTGGAGGAGATGGGGCATGCTATGAAGTCTCTGTCACAGGTTTGGTAGGGGGTCATTCTGGGGTAGACATCGACAAAGGAATACCTTCGGCATTAAAAGTGTTAAGTGGTTATCTTTTCGAAAATAGTATTACACAGCTTTGTAGTTTGAATGGGGGAGAGCGTCGTAATTCTATCTCAGCCAATGCCGTTGCTATCGTTCGAAGTCAAAAGATCCTTCAAGAGACACAGAGTGTAAAAATTGCGCCATGTGAGGATACTCATAGGGTGTTAAGTGAAGGGAAAGCGCTCATAGAAATGCTCCATCACTTCAAACATGGAGTACATGCACACAATGAAATACTCGGTATTCCTGATGTGAGTATCAATCTTGCGATTGTTACAACACAAGAGGATGGAAA
>JBEAQM010000141.1:0-5751 GCA_041163845.1 Pseudomonadota bacterium
ACCGTGAGATCATCAAAACACGTCTCAAAGACCAAATCGTGGATGATGTAGCAGACTGGGGTGTCACAGTCAAATCGGTCGAGATACAAGATATCTCCCCTTCACCTTCGATGCAAGCCTCGATGGAGCGTCAAGCAGCAGCAGAGAGAGAAAGACGTGCCATCGAAACCACTGCTGAGGGGAACAAAAATGCTGCGATCCTCGAAGCAGATGGTAAACTTGAAGCCGCCAAAAGAGAGGCGCAGGCACAAATTGCCCTTGCAAATGCATCAGCCGAAGCAATACGCCTCATCAGTGACAACATCCAGGACAAAGAACTCCCTGCTATGTTTTTACTGGGCGATCGCTACATCACTTCACTTGAGAAAATTAGCAAAAGCGATAACTCGAAATTTGTCATCTATCCTGCCGATCTTCAAAATGCAATCAAAGGGATGCTTGGAAATGTCTTTAAAAAGTAGAAATTTTCTACTTTTTATCCCCTTTATATTTACTTTTAATTTACCCTCATTTTGTATTATCATTTCAAACAAAATCAATACAAAAAACCTAACAAGGATGCTTAACCATGGAACAATTCAAAACCTATCTTCTTATGACAGGGCTCACCCTACTTTTTATATGGTTTGGAGGGATGATCGCTGGACAAAATGGTATGATGATCGCTTTTTTGATGGCAGCAGGAATGAACTTTTATGCCTACTATTACAGTGACCAACAAGTGCTAAAACACTACCATGCACACCGTGTTGACAAAACAAGTGCTTCTGGGCTTTATGCCATTGTACAGAGGCTCACACAAAAAGCCAATCTTCCGATGCCAGCACTCTACATCATCCAAGAGCAACAACCCAATGCCTTTGCTACAGGAAGAGACTATGAACATGCCGCAGTCGCTGTCACTGAAGGGCTGCTCAACCTTATGA
Source organism: Pseudomonadota bacterium (assembly GCA_041163845.1). Classification (GTDB taxonomy): domain Bacteria; phylum Campylobacterota; class Campylobacteria; order Campylobacterales; family Sulfurovaceae; genus Sulfurovum. The sequence goes on from JBEAQM010000141.1 coordinate 927, forward strand.
GTGATGAAGAGGTAGAAGCAGTCATAGCCCATGAACTCAGCCACATCAAACACTACGATATGCTTATCGGTACAGTGACCGCCACGATGGCAGGAGCTATCGCTACACTGGCACAGTTTGGGATGTTTTTTGGCGGCAATGACCGCAACAGATCAAACCCTGTTTTAATGTTCGCACTTATGATACTCATGCCTTTAGCCGCCACTGTGATACAAATGACCGTTAGCAGAAACCGTGAATTTATGGCAGATGAAGGTGCAGCAAAAATGACAGGACACCCAGAGTGGTTACAAAGTGCCTTAGCCAAACTAGACAACTATGCTCGAGGAATCACTATGAATGATGCCGATCCTCAAACAGCGCATATGTTCATCATCAATCCATTTATGGGGACCAATCTCTCTTTGAAAGAACTCTTTAGCACCCACCCGAGCACACAAGCAAGAATAGAGAGACTTGAAGCGTTAAAATAATATAATTCTTTTATGAATCAATCACTCTGGACTATCGACTATCGACTCTCAAATGCTACCCTCATAAGGGGTAACTTTTGACCGCTTTCACCATCCAATTACTACACGGGTGTTTACCTTCAGACATCGAAGAAGAAAATAAAAATAGCTTTCAAGCACTGCAAAAAATGGGTGCCCTCGAAGAGATTGATGGCGTATGGAAACTCTCCTCTTTGTACCGTGTTGGAACTCTTTTTATAGGTAAAGATGGGAAGGGGTATGTCGAAGCAGAATTCAAAGAACAAAAAGACCTTCTGATAGAATCAGACGATATAGGGGAAGCAAAACAAGGTGATGTCGTCGTAGCCAAACGGATTATCGCTAGACGTGGTCGTGCAAGCGGAAAAATCTCTCTCATTATTGAGCGTGGGCACCTCTTTACGATCGCTTATACCCACAGAGATGAATTTGACAATTTTAATCTGCTCAATATCCGTACAGGCGAACCAACACATGCAGTAATGGAAGGGATGGATCTTAAAGCCTTTAAATTAGGGACCGTATTAAAAATCGATGTCGATACGGAAAAAGTATTGGAAGTGATGGGAAATCTTGAAGATCCTAAAGTCGATGAAAAAATCTCTCTTGCCCTTTTTGATCGTCAAGATGCTTTCCCGCCAGAGTGCCTTCAAGATGCCTTAGAAGTAGAATCAGAGGTAACAAAAACTGAACATCCTGACCGTGTCGATTTGACCCATCTTGATTTTTGCACGATTGACCCTGTCACAGCCAAAGATTTCGATGATGCGATCTACTTTGACCTAGAAAACTATACCCTTTATGTCGCTATCGCCGATGTTAGTCACTATGTTCCCTTCTTCTGCCATATTGACAAAGAGGCTAAAAAAAGGGGATTTACCACTTACTTCCCACACAAATCTTTCCCGATGTTGCCTCGGGAACTGAGTGAAAACATCTGTTCACTCAAACCAAAGGTAGATAGACTTGCGTTTGTTGCCAAAATCGCTTTAGAAAAAAACACCCTCAAACCCCTCACAGAGGAGTTTTTCGAAGCAATCATCCACTCGAAACACCGCTTTAACTATGACGATGTCGATCATATTTTAGAGGCATCAAACCCCTCTTACGATGGGGCTATAGGAGATATCTTACAATGGTTGCTTCCCCTCCAAAAAATCACGATGAAACTTCGTAATGAGAGGCTTAAAGCTGGTTTTGACTTCCGTTCAGAAGAGATGAAACTCACCATCGATACCAACCATCTACTTGTCTCTACACAGATCGAAACAGGTACCCCTTCGCATTCATTGATCGAAGAATGTATGCTCCTTGCCAACCAAGCCTCTGCGAAACGTTTCACCGGAGAAGGCGATGGGATCTTCCGTATCCATGAACCACCACAGCTAGTAAAAATCGAAGCCCTTCTTACTGAACTTGCTTCGATCGGTCTGTATGTAGACGCGTATGAAGATGCCCCCTCTTTAATACGTGCCATCCAAAAAGAAGCAGAGAAAATGAATCTCTCCGCAGAAGTAGATGCGATGGTGATCAAATCATTACGTCGCGCGAGCTATGCGGCAGAAAATGTAGGACACTTTGGACTAGGCTATACCCACTATAGCCACTTCACTTCGCCTATCAGAAGATACGCCGATCTCATTTTACATCGTCTTATTAAAACACAGCTCAATGACGATACCCAAGAAGCAGAATATTTGCTTAGAAATATTCAACCGCTTTGTGCAAGAGTAAGTGAGCTTGAACGTGAAGCGACCAAATCAGAATGGGATTTTAGGGACCGTAAATTTACACGCTGGGCAGCAACACAACTAGGGGAGATCTTTGAAGCGGAAGTGATCGAAGCGGGCGAACATGCCAAAGCCCTTTTATTTGGTGAAATGAAAGGGATTACTGTACACCTTCATGGCGATAAAGTGATGCTTTTTGACAAAATAAAAGTGAGAATCACACAAGCCAATATCGCGCAAGCTATCATACTCGTTGAGCTCGTCGAAAAATTAACCAAAGATGAGATGGAGCTCGTGTAATGTACCAAAAAGAGTTTGACCAAAAGATACAAAAACAACTCCCCAAAGCGGTCCTTTTTTTTGGGGAGAATGACTATCTTATAGACCACTACATCGATCTTTATATTCAAAAAACCGATGCCAAAGAGAGTATGCTTTCACTTTACCACGACGAGTGGGATTTTGAGCAAGCCAAACGTTTTCTTTCCCAAACATCCCTTTTTGGGGGCACCAATCTTGTTGTGGTCAAACATGACAAAAAAATACCGAAAAAAGAACTCGATATACTTGTAGAGCTTGCCAATAAAAATGAAGACAACTATTTTCTATATGGCTATATGGGAAGTGCCCAAGATGCCAAAAGCATGCATCCCTCTTTTAGCGATAAAAGCGGTGGCGTATGGGTACGGTTTTTCGAACCTGCTGTGCGAGACAATATTGTATTACTCCAACAAAAAGCACAAAAAATTGGGTTAGATATAGACCATTTTGCCTTGCAGCATCTTTTGCTAGTACTCAACAATAATCTTGCCCTTAGCATGAATGAACTTGATAAACTGGCAATCCTTCAGATGAAAATTACAAGCAAAGATATCGATGCATTGGTCTACTCTACCGCACCATTGGCAACAGAAGCGCTTTTAATAGACCTTTTTCAAAAAAAACCAATCACACAAACGATCACAAAGCTCCTTGAATTGGGAGAAGATGAAGCTTCTCTACTGCGAGCTACACAATATTTTGTCAACCAAATCTTCCTTTTTCATGCCTATATTAAACTCCATGGTACTGTCGATTCTGCGGCGATTTTAGGGTATAAACTCCCTCCTAAAATAGAAGAACAAAAAGCACAATTGGCCCTTCGGATCAAACCCGCCTCTTTATTAAAGATATTTGAGCATCTTTTAGAGAGTGAACTTCTGATCAAACAATCCGCTGCCACACAAAGGGAAATGCTCATCTATAGCATGCTTATCAAAATCCAATCATTCCTTTAATCTATACCTCAAAAACATTTCGGTATAATATTTGTTCCAAAATTCTTGCTCATTTTTGGACAGCTTCGCTTGAGCTGCAGTAATGGGCTATTAAACCAAAAGGAAATACATGACTTGTTATGAAACACTGTTCGTAGTCAAACCTACACTAACAGAAGAAGAGATCAAAGCACAGATCACGAAAATCAAAGATGTTCTTGCAAAAGAAAATGCTGAGTTACTTGGCACAAACGATATGGGTATGAGAAAACTTGCTTACCAAGTAGAAAAACAAAACAGAGGATACTACACAGTTCTTCTTTACAAAGCAGAAGGTGGAGCGATCGAGGAGATCGAGAGAAACCTTAGAATCAATGAAGATATCATTAAGTTCCTCACTGTGAAATACACAAAAAACAAAGAGATCAAACACTTTGATAGACTCGTTGCAGAAGCAAATGGTGCAAAAAGAGAGACAAAAGCAGTAAAAGCTGAAACTGAAGTAGCTGAAGTAGAGACAACTGAAGCATAATCAATTATAGATTGGAGCGACCTTTATGTACAACAAAGTAATTTTAGCCGGAAACCTCACTAGAGATATTGAGATCAAATACACGCAAGGTGGTAGTGCCATAGGCAATACGGCCATCGCAACAACACGTAGATTTAAAGGTTCTACTGGTGAACAAAAAGAGGAGACGTTATTTATCGATCTTACTTTTTTTGGAAGAACGGCTGAAATAGCGAACCAATATTTACGTAAAGGGAGTCAAGTTTTAGTAGATGGAAGATTGAAGCTAGACCAGTGGACAGCACAAGATGGGAGCAAAAGAAGCAGACACTCTATTACAGTAGAGAATCTTCAAATGCTAGGTGCAAAAGGTGAAGCAACACCGATGGGTGATAACGGATATGGTCATCATGATGAACCAACAGAAAGTTATAGCCAACCTGCATCATCAGCTCCTAGAGCTGCAACACAAGAGTCTGTCTCAAATATCCCAGAGATAGATATTAATAATGATGAAATACCGTTTTAGGAGAAACTATGTCAGAAAGAAGAAAATTCAAAAAGAGATTTTGTAAATATTGCGAACAAAAAGTAGATTATGTTGATTATAAAGATTTAAATCAACTTAAATTTTCATTGAGCGAAAGATTTAAAATTATGCCAAGAAGACTTACAGGAAACTGTAAAAGACACCAAGAGCTTGTAACTGCTGCGATCAAAAGAGCAAGACAAACAGCCCTTATCCCATACATTGTAGATAGAAAGAATGTGGTTGAAAACCCATTCGAGAACGTAAAATAATTTAACGTTTCTTACAAGAAGCATGCATCCAATCGG
>JBEAQM010000142.1:0-2932 GCA_041163845.1 Pseudomonadota bacterium
TTACAAAACGCAGAGACTGTAGTCGCTATTTGTAAATCAAGCGCTGTTTTGTTGTCTCTTTCACCCTTTGTTGAGGGGTATGAAAATCTCATCAGCGGGAGTGTTGTCACCATCGAAAAAGACATACACCATACCAAAATCACGGTCGATATAGGCAATCATGATAGGATCGTATCTGTCATGGATGCCCAAGAGACTCAGGGGATGAAACTCCAAGAAGGGATGGCTGTAACCGTCGCGATCAAAGCAAACGATATTATGATAGGAAAATAAACTATAAAGGAGGGTAAGTATGAAAAGATGAATATGAAAACGATTCAAGATGATGGAATGAAGGCATCCTGCAGCGGACACTGCAGAATAACTGCTTAGGAAAAGCAAAAAATTATAACATAAATAGATTATAAAGGAAAAAAATGAAAACACTTAGTTTGAGTATAGCAGCCACAATACTTTTATCTGGTACGCAAACATTTGCAGGATTACCAAAACGTACCCTCAAACCAAACAATCAAGAAACCTATAATGTAAAACCGGTGAGTGTCGTCTCAAGCAATGCATCTTCTTTACTCGCAATGTTAGGAGAGGGTGAGTTTTATGGACGGTTAAGGCTGAATACTTTTAGCCACGACTGGGGTACACAGAGTGCTAGCAATCAGGATAACTGGGCGACCGCTATAGGGGTAAGCTTGATTTATAAAACCCCTTATCTGAATGGATTTGGGGCTACAGCAGGCTTGTATACCTCTGCCAATCCATGGCACATGGATAGTGCAGATGTGAAATACCTCAAAGCGGGTAAAGACCTCACCTCTCGATATAATGTAGCCAATGGCGATGGGTGGAGCATGGCAACGTTTGCTCAGGCATATCTTGAGTATCAAAGTACAGGACTTTCCATCAAAGGTGGTCGCCAAATCGTTGAAAGTTTTTTAACAGCGAGCAATGACACCAAGATGATACCAAACACTTTTGAGGGTATCTCATTGGAGACGACACGTCTGCCCCAAACCCTTTTTAAAGCGGCGTACCTGACCAAAGAAAAACTCAGAGACCATGAGACCTTTCATCATCTTTTGGCGTATGGTGAAAATACACTTGATCCTTATGGAAGTTGGGATGAGAATGACGATAGTGCGATGCATAAAGGGCTAACGCTATCAAAACTGGATGCAAATGGGATTGATGATCGTCTAATCGTTCTTGAGGCTACGAATACCTCTATGGAAAACCTTACGGTATTACTCAACTATACCGCAGTACCAGAACTTGTCTCTTCTGCAACCATAGATACCGCGTATGCGATACCGCTTTCAAATGGGATGACACTCACCCCTGGGCTTCGTTATTTGAAACAGTTTGACAACGGAGCAGGTGCCATCGGTGGAGCGAGTCTTGCTGCAAAAATCACTTCAAATGATGCGCGCGGATACACAGATCCTACTAGTGTCAATGGTGGACTTTTTGGTGCTAAGATGGAGCTTGCAAAAGGACCTTGGCAATTAGGGGTTGGTTATACAAAGATTGCTGATGAAGGGGACCTTATCGCACCATGGAGGGGATTTCCTACGGCAGGTTATACCAGAATGATGGGACAAACCAACTGGATAGCCAATACAAAAACAACGGCTATTTATGGAGGTTATGATTTTGGAAAAGCAGGTTTAATTGAAGGATTTGCCGTCAAGCTTGGTTATGCCATGCAAAACTTTGACGATGCAAAACCAGATGCTCAAGCCGACAGCAATGCCTTTACTATTGACTTTATGAAAAGCTTTAAATCGATGCCGGATCTCTATACTAAAATTAGGATGGGCTTTATCAACGGAGATCCTTATACAGCTCCAGCGAATGCATATACAAAAGCAGACCCGTCTTATCAAGATCTAAGATTTGAGATCAATTATTTGTTTTAATCATTGCAAAACAATATACAAGGAAACACTATGAAAAAAATACTTTTACCATTTATCCTCTTATTGGCAACACTTCACGCCGGTGAGATCAAAATCGCCGTGGCGGCAAATGTCACTCCGGCTATGGAACCTCTTAAAAAAGCGTTTGCAAAGACCCATCCAAACACGGATGTAACAGTGATATTAGGTAGCAGTGGACAGCTAACTGCACAGATACAAAATGGTGCGCCATTTGATGTGTTTTTGAGTGCAGATATGTCATATCCACAATCACTTTATGAAAAAAATATTGCTCAGAATCAACCTCAACTGTATGCTCAAGGTGCCTTGGTACTTTTTAGCGCACGTGGTATTGATCTGACCAAAGGGATAGAATCGGTTATGGACAATCGTGTCAATACTATCGCTATTGCAGATCCAAAAACAGCCCCTTATGGGAAAGCTGCTGTAGAGGCTCTGACAAAAGTCGGATTACTTCACAGTGTCGAAAATAAATTTGTTTATGGAACAAGTATCAATCAAGCCGTACAATTTACACTCACCGCAGCTCAAATAGGCTTTGTAGCTAAATCATCGATGAAAAGCAACGATATGTTGCGTTTTCAAGAAGGGAAGGATTATATCGATATCGATCCTTCACTTTATACACCGATCAATCAAGGGATAGTGATACTTGCTCATGGGAAAGAGAATGCAGAAGCAAAAGCATTTTATGATTTCATGCTCTCTAATGATGCCAAAAACATTATGAAGCAATTTGGATACTTGGTCCCATGAATCTAGAGATATCTTTAAAATCGATTGGAACTATCCATACCCATTTTAACGATAAAGAAAAAATGCCCATACAACCATGTGGTGGTATGGAGCATTTTGGACACATAGTTATCAGTGAACCTTTTATACCGGCATTTGACCATGTAGAAGGGGAGATTAAAACAGGATGGATGGTATCTTCTCTTGATGAGATCAAACAAAAAAGATCAGATGATCGATTTAAGGAGTATCAAGCATGA
>JBEAQM010000143.1:0-6953 GCA_041163845.1 Pseudomonadota bacterium
TGGTATCAGGTATCTTGTTTTATCGACAAATGGTTTTTGACAAAGATTTTCGAGCATCTCTTGGGCATCATTTACGGGGATAGGGTATTCAAACTCCAATCTACTATTCCCTCTACTAGAACTTTTAAGGGTTAAAAATGCTTGGTGATTTTGTATTCTCACTCTGACAGTATTGAGACCGGCTGTTTGGATGTAGCCTTGTCTCATGATGATACCATGTTGTAACGGTGGAAGTTTGGTTTGATCTACGAGAAATTTACGCTCTATCTCTATCGCCATGAAAAACCTTTTATATAAGTGAGATAGTGTACACTATGGCAAATAAATTTTAGGAGAGAAGATGAACGTATCGGTAGAGTATCTGGGAGAAAAAAAATTTAAAGCAAATACGACAAAATCAAGTTATGTTTTGGACTGCAAAGAGATTACCCCTGTAGAATATTTTGCGACAGGGATCATAGGGTGTACCGGGATAGACCTTGTGGTTATGGCAGAAAAAGATGGTTTTGAAGTAAAAAACTATTCAGTGAAAGCGGAAATAGTGCGTTCAGAGTCTGTCCCAATGAAATTTGTTTCGATGCATATTATTTATGATTTTGAAGGCGATTTTGATGCGATGAAAGCAAAGCGTTATATAGGGGCATCTTTAGAGAGTTATTGTACAACAGTGAACTCGATTCGTGATTCCGTAAAAGTGAGTTATACGATTATCCAAAATGGTGAAACAATCACCGAGAAAGAGACTCTTCTCTCGGCTAATATGGTACTAGAAGATGGATTTGGTGGAGCGTGTTGTTCTTAATGATATATTAAATGCTTTTATGGGAATCTTCATGGGTATGATCCCAAGGAAGCCTTGCGCCTCCTAGCATATGGAAGTGGAGGTGAAATATCTCTTGTCCACCATCCTCCCCATTGTTTGTGATCAGCCTGTATCCTGACTCTGACAATCCTACTTTATGGGCTACTTCTTGTGCAAAAGTCGTAAGCCCTGCCATCGTTTCAGCTGTAACGTTTTGAAAGCAATCGACATGCATTTTTGGGATAATCAAAATATGCACAGGTGCTTTGGGATAAAGGTCATGAAATGCTAGAAATTGTTCACTTTCATGTACGGTGTTGTTAGGGATCTCTTTATTCACAATTTTACAAAAAATACACATAAAAAACTCCTCGAGTTAGGGATGATTGTATAGTGTGAGATTATAGCATAACTAAGCATCAATCCCCCTATTAGCAAGTTTTGGGTAAAATCACGATTAGAATTATAGATCATAGAGGATAGATGAAAAATTTAGAAGAGAAAATTATTCAAGCTGATTCACTTGAAACATTGGAAAAAGTACGTATAGATATTTTTGGGAAAAAGGGTGTCTTGGCGGTTGAATTTGCTAAGATGAAAGATGTCCCCGGTCCAGAGAAAAAGGGATTTGCAGAAGAGTTAAATAAGGCTAAAATTTTGCTTCAAGAGCGTTTTGATGAGCGTTATGAAGTGTTAAAATCTCAAGAGATAGAAAATGTTTTAAAGAGTGAAGCCATTGATATTTCGCTTTATGGTGCATTGGCGCAAAAAGGTGCATTGCATCCTGTCATGGAAACAATGGACAAAATTATTGATTATTTTGTTGCTTTGAATTTTGCTGTAGAGAGTGGACCTATGGTAGAAGATGATTTTCATAATTTTGAAGCTTTGAACCTCCCAAAACATCATCCTGCACGAGATATGCAAGATACGTTTTATTTTAAAGATGGTGGACTATTGCGGACACATACTTCCCCTGTACAAATACGTACGATGCTGGAGAGTAAACCACCTATTCGTATGATCGCGCCAGGGAAAGTATTTAGACGTGATTATGACCTTACTCATACACCGATGTTCCATCAGGTAGAAGGATTAGTAGTTGATAAAAAAGGTAAAGTGAGTTTTGCCAATCTTAAGTCGATCTTGACCGATTTTTTACAGTATATGTTTGGGGATGTAGAAGTGCGTTACAGACCTAGCTTTTTCCCTTTTACTGAGCCGTCGGCAGAAGTTGATATTTCATGTATATTCTGTAAAGGGGATGGATGTAGGGTTTGTTCCCATACGGGATGGTTAGAAGTGCTTGGGTGCGGCATTGTCGATCCGAATGTCTTTAAAGCAGTGGGATATGAAGATGTGAGCGGTTATGCCTTTGGTTTAGGGGTCGAGCGTTTTGCGATGTTAATGCATCAGATACCAGATCTTAGATCTTTGTTTGAAGGTGATATTCGTTTGTTGGAGCAGTTTAGATGATAGTAACAAGAAGTTGGTTAAATGAGTTTATCAATCTTAAAGATATTTCTAACGAAAAACTCTATGAAACATTTAATAATATAGGATTAGAGGTTGATAGTCTTACCCAGATTGTAATTCCTGAAAAAGTTGTGATTGGGAAAATCATATCATGCGAAAAGCATCCTGATGCAGATAAGCTGAATGTATGTCAAATCGATGTTGGAAGTGGTATTAGACAGATCGTATGTGGGGCTGCGAATGTAGTTGATGCAGAATATGTTGCAGTAGCAACTATTGGGGCTGAATTGCCAGGTGATTTGAAGATAAAGCATGCCAAATTACGTGGTGTTGAAAGCGAAGGGATGGTGTGTTCTGCTTCGGAGTTAGGGCTACCCTCTGTAGGACAAGGGATTATGATACTTGATCAGAGTATTGGTCTTTTAGAAGTGGGACGGGAGCTTCGTTCGTATGATAAGATAGCTGATACCATTATAGAGCTTGAATTGACTGCCAATAGAGGAGATTGTTTAAGTATCTATGGGGTGGCAAGAGATTTGAGTGCAGCCTTAGATATTGAGATGAAATCTTTTGAATACAAACAAGAAGATAAGGTCAAATTAGGGATCGCAAGGGTAGCAGAGATTCAAACCTCTGGGGATATCGATGCAGATCTTCTTTACAAATTAATTACACTCAAAAATGTTACAACACCATTACTTGTGACCTTACGTTTGGCAATGTGTGATCTGTTGGGTGATACTATTTTGGAGAATATGCTTGCATATGCTACCCATACAACAGGGGTTATACTCCGTACATATTCAAGTGATTTGTTTAAAAATAGTGACAATAAAATTGTGTTACAGGTAGTTTCTAAAGCCTCTGGCTTAATGGAATTGATCGGAAATGGAAAAGTGATTTCTCAGATTGGCATTAACCAAAAGATAGACCGTTTAGACGATGTCGAATCCATAGAGCTTGTCATTGAAGGAAGTTATGTTGAACCTGATGTATTGGTAGAAGCAGTTGCAACTGCTTCTTGCAAAACCGACGATCTTTACTATAAAACATCTAGAGGGTCTAATCCTAATCTCTCTTTTGGTATCTCTTATTTGGCATCTATGTTCGACGATTATGGTGATCTTTCTTGTTATGAAGGCTCATTAGGGACACAAATGTCTAGAGAGCATCATACACTAATCGTGGATGCTAAAGAGATTTCATCTATTATAGGTATGGAAGTAGAGATAGGAAAAATCGTAACGATTCTTAAAAAGCTTGGATTTGAGATCAATACGATATCACATAATGTGATCACCGCGATCGTCCCTCAGTTTAGACATGATATTGCTAATATTCAAGATATTTCTGAAGAGATTGTACGGATGATAGGGATTAATCATATTGACGCGAAGCCATTTGTGTTTACAGAAAAACCACGCTTTAATGAGACAACAGACCGCTACAAAGTTAAAAAAGAATTACGACATCGTGCAGTCGGGGCACAATTTTATGAAAATGTATCGTATTTATTTACTGAAAAAGCACTTTTAGAAACGTATGGTTTTGGTGTGATTGAAGAGGAGTTGGATTTAGCCAATCCTATTGCGGAAGAGTTAAATACATTAAGAACGACTATCTTAGTTAACCTTTTAAATGCAGTGAAGCGAAACGTGAATTATGGTCAAAAATCGATTCCACTTTTTGAAATAGGATCTATTTTTGACACTAGGCGGAATGAACGAGAGATGGTTTCATTGATTTTTTCTGGATACATTGAAAATGAGAGCGTTAAAAATAATGGGAAGCCAAAAATGATCGATTTTTCGACATTTATCCAAAAGTTAGGAGCGATCTTAGGTGTATTTGATTTGGTGCCGTGCAGCTTTGAGAATGGTTTAATTCACCCTTATCAATCTGCCAATATTGTGATAGATGGTAGCGTATGTGGTTTTGTTTCAAAAGTACATCCGTCTGTGCAGGAGGCGTTTGGAATCCCACAAACGTTTATCGCCGAACTTGATCTTGGATCAATTATGCCAAAACACATCAATGCTACACCAATATCGAAATTTCAAGGTACCTATAAAGATCTTTCGGTGGTGATTGACAAATCAATACAGTATGTGAGAGTAGCACAAATTTTACATGGGGTTAAAAATCCACTTCTTAAAGAGAGTTATCCTGTCGATATTTATGAAGATGCAACGTTAGGTGATCAAAAAAGTTTAACCATACGTTTCTTTATCCAGTCGATGGATAAAACGCTAGAAGAGAGTGATATTGAATCTGTCATAGGTGAGATTATGGAAGCTTTAAAAACAGGGTGCAACGCACAATTGAGATAAGTGATGAAAATACAACTCGCTTCTAATTATGGATTTTGTTTTGGTGTTAAAAGGGCTATTGAGATGGCACAAGAACATAAAGGATCAGTTACCTATGGACCACTCATTCACAATACGGATGAGATTAACCGACTCAAAAATGATTTTAATATAGGGTTGGTTGAAAATATCGATCAGATTGACAAAGAGACTACGGTGGTGATCCGTACCCATGGGATTCCTAAAGAGGAATTAAAGGTATTACAGCAAAATAAACATAAGGTGATAGATGCAACATGCCCTTACGTTACTACTCCGCAAAATATCGTCCAAAAGATGAGTCAAGAGGGGTATAGTATCGTCATATTTGGCGATAAGTCACATCCAGAGATTAAAGGGGTGAAAAGCTATACCCAGTCACCTGAAGATACATTCGTGATCTTAGAAGTAGATGAGCTTGATGACTTACCATTAAAAGGGAAAGTGGCAGTAGTCTCACAAACGACCAAAAAGCCAGAAGATTTTGCGAAGATTGTTACAGCGCTTTTAAGAACTCGAAAAGAAGTAAGGGTTTTTAATACCATTTGTAATGCGACATTTGAAAATCAAGATGCTGCTTCGGAGCTCGCAAAAGAAGCCGATATTATGATTATTATTGGTGGGAAGCACTCTTCTAATACGAAACAGTTACATAGTATTTGTGAGCGTGATTGTAAAGAGAGTTATCTCGTAGAGAATGAAAAAGACCTTCAAGAAGAGTGGTTTGAAGGGAAAAATCTTTGTGGTATCTCTGCCGGTGCTTCAACCCCTGACTGGATCGTGCAAAATGTGATTCATCAGATTAAAATGTTTAAAGATGTGGATGAGATTTTATGAATCGTTTGACACTTAAACCGATCAAAAAAATAGAAGGGGAGGTGAATCTTCCTGGATCAAAAAGTCTTTCGAACCGAGCCTTATTGATCGCATCACTTGCCAAAGGTACGACAAAAATCACGAATTTGCTAGACAGCGACGATACAAGATATATGCTAAACGCACTTAAGCAGTTAGGGGTGCGATATACACTTTCGGAAGATAAGACAGAGTGTATCATAGAGGGGAAAGGTGGACCTATCAATGGTGATGCAGTACAAAAAGAGCTTTTTTTAGGTAATGCTGGAACAGCGATGCGCCCTTTATGTGCGGCATTAACGCTAGGGAAAGGCTCCTTTTTATTAACGGGTGAACCGCGAATGAAAGAGAGACCAATAGGACATTTGGTTGATGCACTTCAAGAAGCTGGAGCGAATATTACGTATCAAGAAAATGAAGGATACCCTCCTATTCTGATAGAGTCAGATGGGCTTTTGGGAGGGGAAGTAAAGATTGATGGGGCTATCTCAAGTCAATTTCTCACAGCACTTCTTCTCGCGGCACCTTTAGCCAAAAAAGAGATGAAGATTACAATTATAGGGGAGCTAGTTTCTAAACCTTACATCGATATTACACTTGATATCATGAAGACATTTGGTGTAGATGTCCTTAATGATGAGTATAAAACATTTGTTGTAAAAGCGGGACAACACTATAAGGCGGTCGAGAGCTTTATGGTGGAAGGAGATGCCTCTTCGGCTTCGTATTTTTTAGCAGCAGCCGCGATTAAAGGTGGCAGTGTCAAGGTGACAGGGATTGGTAAAACAAGTATCCAAGGAGATGTGAAATTTGCCGATGTACTTGAAAAAATGGGTGCCACAGTTGAATGGGGAGATACCTATGTGAAAGTGAGCCAAGGTACACTTCGTGGGATTGATATGGATTTTAACCATATTCCAGATGCAGCGATGACGATAGCGACTTTGGCACTTTTCGCAGAAGGGACAACAACGTTAAGAAATATCTATAATTGGCGGGTAAAAGAGACCGATAGACTTTTTGCGATGGCTACAGAATTGCGTAAAGTCGGAGCGGAGGTAGAGGAGGGTGAAAATTACCTAAAGATTACACCACCAAAGCAACTGAAACACGCACAAATAGACACTTATAATGACCACAGAATGGCGATGTGTTTTTCCCTTTTGGCACTTGATCCTGTCTCTGTTACGATCAATGAACCAGAATGTACAGCCAAAACTTTTCCTACCTATTTTGAGGTATTAGAGCGTATTTCTATCCATTAAAATTTTATAAAATAATCTTGATAATATCGATATAAAAGAGGGGGTAACCCCCTTTTGATATGTTTCTTCATAAGCCACGTTTTTGTTTAAAAAGGTATAATATCGCAAAATTAGGCACACATAAGGATAGGTATGAAGTTCGAAGATATCGAAATAGAAGATGTAGATTTTGAGGCGATGCTTGAGGAATCGTTTAAAAAATCAGAA
>JBEAQM010000144.1:0-5519 GCA_041163845.1 Pseudomonadota bacterium
TTTGAGAATCGATCTGTTTCCCTCCACGGATAGACTCAAGTGTTTTCTTATATTCATTCATATCAACGTATTTACCGAGTGTATCTTTCATAAAGCTTTCACTGGCATTGGCGACAAGCCAGGTATCGACTGCGAGGTATTGGTCTCCGTTGGCAGTCATGACCCCTTGGGCATTTTGGAGTGATCGCACTAGATTTTGAGAGAGTTTAATACTCTCTTTGGTCACCGAAGAGACGCTAGGGAGTTTATTGGCAATGCTTTTTGTTTCCAACTCTATAGCGGCTTTATCGGTATTCATTTTATTGAGTGCTTGATGGAGAATAGAGCCACTATTGGTCAACAATGCCCAAATAAGGTGTATCGGTTCTACTTCTTGGTTCTTGTTGTGCAGCGCCAACGATACCCCGGATTCGATCGTGCTCTGCATTTGGTTGGTTAATTTTTCTAGTATACTCATCGTAAACTCCTTATAGTGGTTCAATTTTTGAAATAATTATACAACTTTAGTCAGTTACTGTCAAGTTTCTTGAATTGATTTATGAAAAGTAAAGGGATTGCCCTCGATTTTAGTGGGTGAAAAAAGAGAAAAACGGTTAACGTTTCTCCACTATCATGGGAGGAATTAAAAGCAACTTCTTAGATGTTTTTAACTAAAATTATAAACCAATTCTCATGGAGAAATCACTCAATGATATTAAAAAGCAAGAAAGTTATCATCGCTGGACTCATAAGTACTTTGACATCAGCCTACCTATTCAACACTTTTGCCTACGCGAAAGAGACCCAAAACCCCAAAACAGCACCCGCTTCGACTGCAAAAGAGAAGCTAGAAGCTTATATTAAATTTACCCAAATCCTTAACGTCATCGAAAGTCAATATGTCGATGATACGAACACCACTGACCTAGTGGACAAAGCCCTCAAAGGACTCTTATCAAATCTTGATTCGCACTCCTCTTTCATGGATACCAAAGAGTATAAAGACCTCTCGGTACAAACCAAAGGGGAATTTGGGGGATTAGGGATCTCTATCGGGATGAAAGATGGTGCCTTAACAGTCATCGCCCCAATCGAGGATACCCCTGCGTTTAAAGCGGGGATTAAAGCGGGAGATATCATCCTCAAGATCAACGACAAAGCAACCATCGGGATGAATATCGATGATTCGGTCAATCTCATGAGAGGGAAACCAAAAACCTCTATCGTTTTGACCATTATCCGCAAAGGGGAGCCTAAGCCTCTAGAGATCACGATCGTAAGAGATATCATCAAGATCCAATCGGTTTATGTAAGAACGATCGACGATACCCTTTTGTATCTTCATATCACCTCTTTCGATCAAAAAGTGGTCAAGAGTGTCAAAAAAGCACTCAAAGAACACGCTGATGCCAAAGGGATCATCCTTGATTTGAGAAACAATCCTGGCGGATTGCTCGATCAAGCGGTGGGATTGACCGATCTTTTTGTCGATAAAGGGGTCATCGTGAGCCAAAAAGGGAGACTTGCCACTGAGAATATCGAATACAAAGCAACAGCAAAAGAGACAAACAAACATATCCCTATCGTGACCCTCGTCAATGGCGGTTCTGCATCTGCTTCTGAGATCGTCTCTGGGGCATTACAAGATTTTAACCGCTCCATCATCGTGGGTGAAAAAACCTTCGGTAAAGGGTCTGTGCAAGTGGTGATGCCAGTCGGGAAAGATGAAGCACTCAAACTCACTGTGGCACGCTACTACCTCCCAAGCGGACGTACCATACAAGCAGTAGGTGTCACACCAGATATCGCTGTAGGGCTTGGGACGATCGATATGGTAGAGGATTCTCTGCTTCTCAAAGAGAAAGATCTCAAAAAACATTTAGAGAACGAACTGGCTAAAATCGATGAAAAAGAGACCAAAAAATCGACTCAAAAATCGGTAAAAACCACCGATGCAAATGCCACAGATGAGAATGGAACGATCATCACCCAAACACAACTGTATAAAGATCTTCAGCTCAAAAGTGGTGTCGATATCTTAAAAGCACTCATTATCACACAAAAAGGACAAAAATAATGACAACAAAACAATCGCTCGTATATGAAGGAAAAGCAAAAAAAATTTGGTCTACCCAATCGGATGCTTTTTATATCTCTGAATTTAAAGATGATCTCACTGCATTTAACGGTGAGAAAAAATCAAGCGAAGAGGGAAAAGGTGCCCTCAACAATAAAATATCCACTGAACTTTTCAAATTTTTGAACGCCAAAGGGATCCCAACCCACTTTGTAGAGATGATCGACGATAACCACATGTTGCACAAGCGTGCCAATGTGATCCTCATAGAGGTGATCGTCAGAAATATCGCTACAGGAAGCCTTAGCAGAAACCTCGGGATCGAAGATGGGAAAGTGTTGCCATTTACCCTCGTGGAGTTTGACTACAAAAACGATGCACTGGGTGATCCAAAACTCAACGACCAGCACTGTTTGATCTTAGAGCTTGTCAAGGATGCGTCTGAGCTAGAATACATCCGATATATGGCAAGAAAAATCAATGTATTACTCAAAGATTTTTATGCGAAGAAAAACCTCACACTGGTTGACTTCAAGCTTGAATTTGGAAGAGATATCGATGGAAATATCATCTTGATCGATGAATTAAGCCCAGACAACTTCAGACTCTGGGACTCACAAAGTGGTGAGAAAATGGACAAAGACCGTTTTAGACAAGGTTTGGGTGGACTCAAAGTGGCGTACGAAGAAGTATTAAATAGAATTTTAGGAGACAAATAATGACAGCAATTGTAAACGTATTTTTAAAAGAAGGTGTACTTGATCCTCAAGGAAAAGCAGCACACCACGCACTAGGTTCTTTAGGGTTTGAGGGTATTTCGGATGTGCGTATCGGGAAACAAATCGTTCTGAAACTTCAAACAACCGATAGAGCCAAAGCCGAAGCAGAGGTGAAAGAGATGTGCGAAACACTCCTTGCAAATACTGTTATCGAAGACTACGCAATAGAGATCAAATAGTATGAAAGTAGCTGTATTAAGATTTCCTGGGACCAACTGTGAGTTTGACACCCAATATGCTTTTGAAAAGCTTGGTCACACCACGCAGCTTGTTTGGCACGAAGAGACAACCCTTCCAAACGATATCGATTTGGTGGTGGTACCGGGTGGTTTCTCGTATGGTGACTACCTCCGTTCTGGTTCGATCGCACGTTTTTCTCCAGTGATGAAAGCAGTGGCAACTTATGCGAACGATGGTGGAAAAGTCCTTGGGATTTGCAATGGATTTCAGATCCTTACAGAAGCAGGACTCCTCCCTGGTGCCCTCAAGCGAAATAACAACTTGCACTTTATCTCTAAGCACCAAAATCTATGTGTCGTCAACACAGACAATGCCTTCTTAAACCAATGCACCAAAGGGGAAGTGCTCAATATCCCTATCGCCCATGCAGATGGCAATTACTACATCGATGATGCAGGGCTTAAAAAGCTTGAAGCCAATGGACAAGTGTTGCTTCGTTATTCAGATGCCGAAGGAAATCCTGTGGTAGTCAATGGTTCGCTCACCTCTATCGCAGGGGTTTGCAATGAGAACAAAAATGTGTTTGGACTTATGCCCCACCCTGAACGTGCCTTAGAAGCGATTCTTGGAAGCGAAGATGGTATCCGTATGCTCAAAGGGTTTGAATCGTGATGAAACTATTTCGTTTTGTTTGGCTTTTGCTAGGGATACTTTTTAGTTTAAGTGCTTTAGTCCATGCGCAAAACGGTTTCAAATACAGCTATATCCCTAAACAAGTCTACGAAAATCAACTCTTCGCCGTGACACTGATGGGGACCCAAAATGCCCCTAAAGAAGGGTTAAAGCTTACTTTTGACCCTACAAATAAGATCCAACCGATCTTTACAGAACCCCTCACCGTGCAAAATGGTTCTGATAGTTTTTATACCTTTTATTTCAAAGCAGCACACGAAGATATCCAAATTCCGCAACTTGTGATCGAAACATCAGAAGGGACAATCGCTCTGGAGCCAAAATTGATCCCTATCACTTCACTCGAGCCTCAAGAGGATTTTTGTCACGTCCTTGCCGCAGAGATGAAGATCAAAAATTCTCAAGTCTCCAATTATGATGAAAAGAGCCACATCGTGACCCTTTCACTCGAAGCATTTGAAGCCAATCTCGAAGAGATGAAGGTCCAAGGACTTACAGAGTATGGGATTGAAAACATCCAACGAACCAACGCGAAAGTAGAAGGTGAATTTTATGCTGTACTCCCTTTGAAGGTCAAATCGTTTCGATTTACGTACTTTAATACGATCAAAAAACAATATGTGTTACTCGAAGTGCCTGTAGTGGTAGCAGATGCATCGGTGACCACTCAAACCGATCTCAATCCACAAGAAGACAGTTTTGAAAAACTGAAAAAATATGTTTTTATCTTTTTGGTTGGATTTTTCTTTGTTTTGTTTCTTTTCAAAAGAGACTTTTTTTACCTCGTATTTGGGGTGGTTTCACTCATCAGTCTACTTACCTTTTATACACCGCACCAAAAAGTGTGCATTCAACAAGGGGCACCGCTTTATATTTTGCCTACACCAACAAGCACGATCTCTACCAAAATTGACCAACAACTCGATACAGCACTGCTAGGGGAACGTAAAGGGTATAAAAAAGTAGAGTATAAACCTGGCATCATAGGATGGGTAAAAAATGAAGATATTTGCAACCGCTAGATTTTATTGGGGTGCGTTTATCATCTCTTTTAATACGGCGCTTTTAATGATCCCTGCGTTAATGATCTTTGGCAAACGCAAAGGGACGATCGTCCATCACATCAACCGTTTGACCCTTTTTTTGATGGGTGGGAAACTTACTCAAGTAGGGAGTATGGATACTACGGTTGATCTTTATGTGATGAATCACCAAGGGATCGTAGATATCATCGGACTTGAAGCACTCCAAAATAACCACCTTCGATGGGTAGCAAAAAAAGAGCTCTTTGAGGTCCCTTGGTTTGGATATCTTCTACGTTGCGGGGAGATGATCTCCCTAGATCGTCAAAACAAAGCGGGGCTTATCAAGCTCATCAAAGATGTCAAAGAGTCTAAAGAGACCTATCAACGCCCTGTCGCGATCTTCCCAGAGGGGACCCGTACTGATAAACAACCCCTGCTCCCTTTCAAAGCAGGGACAAAAATGATCGCAGAAAATCTCCATTTGTCGATACAACCCATCGTCATAACAGGAAGCAAGTGGCTCTTGAATGAGCACAACCATACAGCCCATAGCGGTACTGTTAAATATACGTTTTTACCAAGTTTTTCGGTCGATAAAGAAGATGAAACGTGGTTTGATACCCTCCAAAATAGAATGCAAAAGGTTATAGACGATGAGTTTAATGACAATCATATCTGTCGCTAGTGGCGGCGCAATAGGGGCGACACTTCGGTTGGTTTTAAGTGGTCTTACCCATAAGTATTTTGCCCATGCCTTCCCACTGGGAACATTGGTGGTTAATCTGC
>JBEAQM010000145.1:0-4184 GCA_041163845.1 Pseudomonadota bacterium
ATGATATCGTGGTAGAGGGTAATATGGTCACCTTTACGCTTCAAGATGAAGTACACTCAGCGTATCATGGGAAACGTATGAGTTTGCCTATCCATAAGATTAAAAATGTCAAAAGTTCCAATGGTAAAAGTCAAGAGCGTATTTTTATCCAATCTTCTATCAAACTAGGGAGTAAGAGTTATGAAGCTGAGATTTCACTCACCAATAGAAAAACGATGAAATACCCTATGTTAATTGGAAGACGTTTTATGGCACGCCGTTATTTGGTAGATGTATCAAAGAAAAATATAACAAAGGAAAAATAAATAATGATACTGTATATACTCTCAAGAAATCCAAGGCTTTATTCGACAAGAAGATTGGTTGAAGCAGCAGAAGCGAAAAGGTGGAATGTTCGTGTGATAGACTATTTGATGTGCACGATTGAGATCATGAAAGGGGAGTTGGCCGTTATCTATAACGGTGAGCTTCTTCCCACTCCTGATGCTATCATTCCTCGTATCGGGGCGAGTCGGACTTTTTATGGTACGGCGATGGTGCGTCACTTTGAGATCATGGGGGCATTTAGTGTCGCGGGAAATCTCGCGATCGCAAGATCTAGAGATAAATTAAGAAGTTTACAAGTACTCTCTACCCATGAAGTTGATATGCCTAAAACAGTATTCGCTTCGAACAAGGCTAATGCGAAAGATGTGATTAAGCTTAGTGGAGGGACGCCATTGGTTTTAAAAATTCTTGAAGGGACACAAGGGGTTGGTGTCGTACTTGCCGAGACACAAAAAGCGGCGCAGTCTGTTTTGGATGCATTTTATGGCATGGAAGTGAATCTTTTGGTTCAAGAGTTTATTAAGGAGGCTGGCGGTGCTGATATCAGAGCATTGGTAGTGAACGGACAGGTGGTCGGTGCAATGAAGCGTCAAGGTGCAGAAGGGGATTTCCGTTCTAATTTACACCAAGGGGGAAGTGCTACGACACATAAACTCAACCGTAAAGAGAGGGCAACGGCTATCGCTGCGGCTAAAGCGATGGGGTTGGGCGTATGTGGGGTCGATATGATCCCTTCTGACCGTGGTCCGCTTGTGATGGAAGTGAACTCTTCACCAGGACTTGAAGGGATAGAGACGGCGACAGGGATTAATATTGCAGGGAAGATTATGGAGTATATTGAAGAAAATGTTAAAAACAATACACAAAAAAAGCCAAAACGTAAAAAAGATAGCATTGGTGCATAGATTTTTAGCGATTTAAGGGAGTGGTGACATGGATCAAGAGATAACAATCTTACAAAAAGAAAATGAAGCACTACGTGCTTACCATAGTGAAGCAGAAATCTACTATGCGAAGATGAAAGAGATCGAAGTCTATCAAGCAAAATTAGTAAAACTATTGAGTCAATTGGAAGAAAAATCACAAAAAGTGATTGTGTTGTTTGAAGGGAGAGATGCTGCAGGAAAAGGGAGTCTTATAGGGAGTATTGCCCAATACCTCAATCCAAAGCATTGCAGGACCGTTGCACTAGGAAAACCCACAGAAGAGGAAAAATCGCAGTGGTATTTTCAAAGGTACATTAAACATTTTCCTCGCGGAGGGGAGTTGGTACTTTTTGATCGTAGTTGGTACAATAGGGCGATGGTGGAGCCGGTATTTGGTTTTTGTACACAAGAGGAATACCAACTTTTCTTAGAGACAGTGACGACATTTGAAAGCTCTTTTATTAGCCATGGTACACGTTTGATCAAAATCTATTTGAGTGTCACAAAAGAGGTACAAAGTGAACGTTTCGAAAAGCGTCGTACAGACCCTTTAAGACAGTGGAAGTTAAGCGAGATCGACATGCAAGCACAAGCGATGTGGGGTGATTTTACCGAAAAAAAAAGGATTATGCTTCAAAAAACCCATACGGCAGATTCACCATGGTATATCATAAGGTCAGATGATAAGCATAAGGCGCGGATAGAGGCGATGAAACTGATCTTAAGAGAGCTTAATTTTGAAGAAAATGTGCTTGATCTTAAGGCTGATCCAGCTATTTTAGCATCTGTTCAAGATGAAATACTCAGATAGAACAGACTATGTTGATTGTGATATAATCACCTTTTATAAGGAATAGATATGGAAAAATTTTCAACTATTTTATTGGTCTTGATGGGTTTTAGTAGTGTTGTCTTTGGATCCGATACAAGTAGTACGAGTGTTGTAGTAAGCGCTTTTTTTGCAGGGATATTGCTTACATTTACGCCGTGTGTGCTCCCTATGGTCCCCATTATCTCTAGTATTATCGTAGGAGAAGGTGAGAACATCACAAAACTACGGGCACTTTTTTTAACCCTTGCTTATGTATTGGGGACCGCAGTCACTTATGCCATCATGGGTGCTTTAGCGGGTGCTACAGGAGACCAACTACAATCTTATTTTCAAAATATATGGGTCATTGGTGCATTTAGCCTCCTCTTTATTGTCATGGCACTTTCAATGTTTGGTCTTTTTACGATAGCTTTACCCTCTTTTATTCAGACAAAACTCAATGCGAGTGCTACTGGGATGAAAGGTGGGAAATTGGGTATGGTATTTGTATTGGGTGCACTCTCTGCACTGATTTTGGGGGCATGTGTCTCTCCTGTATTGATCTCTTTCCTCTCGGTAGCGATATCTTCGAGTGATCCTGTGATAGGAGCCGTGACGATGTTCTTTTTGGCATTGGGCATGGGTCTACCATTGTTATTTGTTGGTTTAGGGGCAGGGTATTTTCTCCCTAAAGCAGGTGCATGGATGGATGAAGTTAAGTCTATTTTTGGGATCATTCTTTTGGGGGTCTCGATAGAAATTTTTTCGACGTTAGAGCTTATAAATCCACTTTTACTTTGGGGGATTTATGGTGTTGGTGTAGGGGTTTATTGGGGAGCTACTGAGCCTTTGGTCCCCCAGAGTACGTATTGGAATAAATTTCAAAAAGCTGTGGGGACAGTCTTATTGATATGGGGGACGATTTGGATGGTAGGGGGTGCCTATGGAGAGACCAATCTATGGAACCCACTTCCTAAAAATGCTATGGTTATACAGAGTGAGAAACCAAAGCTTTCAGGCGCTATGCCTTTTGAAGAGCTGAGAAATTTTACGGCTTATGAAATTTATAGAAGACAGGCAATGGATGAAGGGAAAACAATGATTATTTATTTCCATACAGATACCTGTCCTGTGTGTAAACATCTTAGAGATACTACATTTATGGATCCAAAAGTGCAAGAGAAGCTCAAAAAAGATTATATTGCAGTGAGTGTGAATATGACCGATAAAAAAAATCCAAAGATCGAAGAACTCAAAGAGATGTTTCAAGTATTTGGACCTCCTGGATTTGTGTTTATTGGTGCAGATGGGAAAGAGATGAAAGAGGAGAAATTTTACGGCTATCAAGAGCCTGAAGAGTTTTATAATACTTTAGAATTATTATCAGAATAGGGGAAAGATAAATGGATGAATCACTCAATGTATTCGGAGAGCCGTTAGAGCCTTGTAGCTTGAAGCCATTGACCGGATTTCATAGGGATGGGTCTTGTAACACAGGAGATCATAATCAAGCACTTCACACGGTGTGCATTTATGCGACAGAAGCGTTTTTGGCATATTCTAAAAAAGTCGGAAATGACCTCTCTACACCTATGCCACAGTATGATTTTGCGGGAGTGCAGCCTGGACAAAGCTGGTGTCTAGGTGGGTATGCATTTCTCAAGGCACATTTGGATGGAGAAGCACCAAAGATTTTTATCCATGCAACCCATCAGAGGATACTCGATTTGATCGACTTAGAAACACTCAAGCAATACGCAATTGACCTATAAAACAAAAGAGCGATAAATTAGTCTTCTTCTGTCTCTTCTTCGTCACCTTCATCTTCCTCCCATTCTTTGTCAAAAGCGGCTTGTCGTTCTGCCTCGAGTTGTGTTTTGGTTAGTACAAGTTCGTGCAAGAATTCACCAAAGAATGTTTTTGGTTCACTGTAGGCTACAAACGAATAAGTACCTATGATGAAAAAAAGAAACGTGAAACCAGTAATAATCTTTTGGATTAGGTTAAATTTTTGAATCGGTTCTTTGATTCTGATTTCACACTTATCACCAGCGCAGTATTTAGCATTTTCTTTTGTGATAAGGGTATACATCCAGCATCCCACACAGATAGAGAAAACA
>JBEAQM010000146.1:0-3569 GCA_041163845.1 Pseudomonadota bacterium
CGTATCGCTATCTGCATAAAAAGCACCCTGCTTCGGCGATGATATCACACCATTTTGACGGAGAGTTGATCGCAAGGGTGTATCAGTTTTTGGGTATTAATGCGATACGTGGATCAGGAAGAAGAGGGGCAAAAGAGGTTTTCCTCAAAGCATTTCGTCTTCTAAAAGCAGATGAAGAATTGTTGATGACGCCAGATGGACCCAAGGGACCAAGACACCACATGTATGATGGTGCAGTGGCATTGTCGCTTAAGGGTGATATCCCTGTTTGTATCGTCAGTTTTACTTGCGATCGTTATTGGCAGCTGAACAGTTGGGATAAGTTCGTGATACCCAAGCCATTTGCCTCGATCGATTTTTTCATTACACCTGTTGATTTGAAAGGGATGGAGCTTGAAGCGGCTAAAAGCTATCTTCGTGAAAAGATGTTAGAGCATACGATTAAGTAGGTGTAGATGAGAGAGAAACTTCACACCCTTGCTGAAGATTTTTTAGAGTATCTGCTGCATATACGGGGATACTCTGAAGTTTCAGTCACCACCTATGAGATCGCTTTGAGACAAATGCTTGAGGTAAGTCAGATCTACGAAGAAGAAGGGAAGACGATACTCGACATCACCCCATTTCGACTCAAAATTGTACGCAACCAAAAAAAAACCATCGTCAAAAAACTCTCTGCCATACACTCTTTTGTCAAATATTTAGAAGAACAATGTCATTTGTCTATTCAGCTGATAGGAGATGAGACAATCAAAGTCCCCCAAAGCCTCCCTAAGCCCATCGAAGAAGGGTATATAGAAGAGGTACTCAAAGAGGCTACCTTGGAAGAAAAGCTCGTTATTTCAATGCTATATGGATTGGGATTGCGTATCTCTGAGCTGAGTCATTTGAAGCTTTCAGATTTCAAAGATGGTTGGATACAGATTTATGGGAAAGGGAGTAAGATGAGAGAGTTACCCCTTTTGACACAACTCCAATCATGGATCACACACTACATCAAACAAGCATCTCCCAAAACCTATCTGTTTGAAAAAGGGAATGCACCGATGAACACGGCACAGTTACGTTATATCCTCTCGAAATTATTTAAAAAACATGGATTCAAAGTCACCCCACATCAGCTTCGCCACTCTTTTGCTACCCATTTGCTCAACCATGGAGCACGTATTGCTGATGTAAGTGAGCTTCTTGGACACGAGACGATGGCTACGACACAAATTTATACCAAGCTAGGTTCGGTTAAGAAGATGGAAGAGTACATGAAGGCACATCCACTAGCAGACGCCACAATGAAAGATGAAAGATGAAAAATATTTTATGCAATGCTTTTATTAAAAAGCTTTACGAATGTAAAACATACATCAATTTTTCATCTTTCATTATTCGTTTTTCATTCTGAAAAAGATAAGGTCTTATTTTGCTTGGAATTTTTTTTAATCTACACTCCTCTTTAAACACTTTTGGCATCTCAGTGGCGAGGTAAGGAGCGATGTAGAGCAAATCATCTTGGAGTTCTATTGCCCATTCTCCACCGATGACTAGAGAGTTTTCTTTGGCTATCTCTTGACGTTGTGAGGCTGAGAGGAGATATCCGAGTTTTTTAAGTGTAAGATCAGCAGCCTTTGTTTTACTTTGAAGTGAATGCAGTTTGATGATGTGCAGATTTTGATTCGTATAGAGAGTTTCAAATTCACTTTCAAGTTGTCCTTTATCTTGATAAAGATATGTAAAACTTCGTTTGATCCCTTCTTGGTATTTGGCTAAAAGAGGCTCAGAAAAGTGTTTTCTAAAAAAGTTTCGTTCATATTTTTCATCACAATTGCTCTCATCTTCAAAATAAGGATGATTCTTCTCTTTTAAATAAGTAAGTAGCTCTTCTTTACTATATCTAAGTAGTGGTCGTACTAAAGTATAGTGCTCTTTTTGGGTAACAGGCTCTAGTCCTATAAGCTCTGAAACACCTGCTCCTTTGGTAAGACGCATCAAAAACCATTCTAGTTGATCACCCAGTTGATGTGCGGTGAGTAAGGTATCGTAATGGTGTTCGTTGATGAGTGTTTCAAAAAAATCGTAACGAAACTTTCTTGCATTCTCTTCAAAGTGCGATGTAAACTGTGGTGCTTTGATCGTATGGCAAGTAAGATTGTATTGTTTTGCCAATCTTTTGGCGTGTTCTTCTTCTCTATCACTTTGAACTCTTGTCCCGTAATTGACTAAAGCGATATCAAATGGGATGTTGTTTTCAATCAATAAAAAGAATAGAGCAGAGGAGTCGATGCCTGAAGAAAATGCGAGAAGGTTTTTCTTATTAATGAAAGATGAAAGATGAAAGATGAAAGATGTGTTATCCATCATGATTTTGTTTCGCTGTTTTGATGCTTGAAGAGAGCAATTTTATTAATGATTCAATATCAGGTAAGATATTTTCAAACATATGTTTCTCAATAAAGCTAGATTCTACTAAAAGGTAAAGCCAGTATCTAGTTTCATTTGCTTCTTTCAATCCAACTGAAAGTTTGTTGATAAAATCTGCTTTTGATTGTGCAAAGTGTGATTCTTGTACCATTGCACCGATAGAAGTTCCACTACGAAGAATCTGTTTAGAAAGAACATATTCTTTATGAGTGTCTTTTAGATATCCATAAAGCTTAATAATACGTAGAGAAAATTGAAAACTTTTTTGACTTAATGTATCCCTAAAGATGCCATTACCAAATTTTTCATCTTTCATCTTTCATCTTTCATTTAGAAGAGTTGCCAATAGCTGCTCTCCGACTAGTTCAGTGATTTGTGCTTCATACAGTTTACCATACTCTATAGGAAGATCAGAAGTGTCATTGATGAGGATCTCTCCGTCGATATCGACTGCCCATGAGAGCGGTCTGGATGAAAGAAGATACTCATGTTCATCACTTTCACCATCGATAACAAGAGTAATCTTTTGCCCCACCATTTTTTGAAGTGATATGAGGGTATTTTCTTCGGCGATTTCTCCTAGACGTTTGGCTCTTTTGTTGATGGTTTTTGTATCGATTTGCTCCATAGTATAGGCTGAGGTAGTCTCTTCGTTAGAGTAGTGAAAGGTGTTAAATCTATCAAATCCAAATTTTTGCATAAAGTCACAAAGATGCTCAAACTGTGCTTGGGTCTCTCCTGGGTGTCCTGCGATGAGAGACGTGCGGATAAATGCATCGGGTTTGCTTTTCATGTGCTCGAGTAGGGCGATGGTTTTGACTTCCCCAAATCCCCTTTTCATTGTCTTAAGCATGGCGTCATCGATGTGCTGTATAGGCATATCGTAGTAGGTTTGAAACACGTTTGAATCAGCGATCGCATCGATGAGTGCAAATGTCGTCGTGCTTGGATAGAGGTAAAGGATCCTTGCAGACTTAACCCCTGCGATCTCCTCTACGGCTTTAATAAGGTCTAAAAGACCGTCATTAAGCCCCATATCACGTCCATAACTCGAGCTGTCTTGTGAGATGAAAGAGAAATCATAAAACCCTTGAGAGACGAGGTTGGTCACCTCTTTGACGATAGAAGAGAGTGAGCGTGAATGGAGCTTCCCT
>JBEAQM010000147.1:0-3652 GCA_041163845.1 Pseudomonadota bacterium
GGAGTATTTGCTTGCGCAATTTGACGGTATCGATATTAGTTATGAAAAACTGATCGTAGCATATGAGCCTATTTGGGCGATAGGTACGGGTAGATCTGCTACAGCAGAAGAGATCACTTCAACCCACAATGCACTCAAACAAACGATCGAAAAACCATTGTTGTATGGCGGTTCTGTCAATCAAAAAAATATTCAAGAAATTCGTGCGATTAAAAGTGTAGATGGGGTTTTAGTCGGTTCCGCATCATTGGATGCGAAAAAGTTTGTAGATTTAATGAGGAGATAGTAAGCAGGAATGTTAGTAGGCGAACTAAGTTCGCTTGTATTCAATAAAAGTTTCACTTTTGTGAAACGAATCTATAATTTCTACTTCCTAACTCCTACTTCCTACTTAAATAAGTCTTCCAATGCCGATGTATCGGTTGTTTTTTCTGTTTCAGTATTGTCTGAACGATCACTCTCTTTTTCTGTAATGCCATCAATTTCATTGAGTTCTATTGTGTAGCCAGTCAGCATAGAAGCCAAGCGGATATTGATACCTGATTTTCCGATTGCTTTGGCTTTTTGATCACTTGTGATATTGACAGTCGCTTTTTTCTCTTCGGCATTTACCTTGATATTTTGTGCGATCGCAGGGCTGAGTGCACGAGAGATGAATATCTCTGGGATTGGTGAGTATTCGATACAGTCGATATTTTCACCATTAAGCTCTGCACTTACCGCATTGATACGTACCCCTTTTACCCCAACCGCAGCACCAATTGGATCAACATTACTTTGTTCTGTTTTTAAGGCTACTTTGGCACGTTCACCAGGGATTCTCGCTGCAGCTACGATCTCTACTACACCATCTTCGATCTCTGGTACTTCGTTGCTCATAAGGGCTTCAAGGAATTTAGGAGAGGTTCTTGTGAGTTCCAAAAAAAGACCATATTGTGGATCGACACTTACATAGCGAAGGAGTGCGCGGATGGTGTCACCATGTTTGTATTTTTCTCCTTTGATACGGTTTCTTAAGGTTAAAACACCTTTAAGTTCACCGATTTCAACGTGGGTGTTGTCATCTGCATCGATGCGGTTGACTGTACCAAGAATCACCGTCCCTACTTGCTCTTTATATTTTTCAAATAAGTCTTGTTCGATGCGTCTTTGGACATGGTATTCAAGCTCTCTAAACAAGTTTGCAGAAGCAGTTCTTCCATAATCTTCAAGGACAAATTTTTCTTTGAGTTGGTCGCCAATCTCTAAAGATTCATCAAACTCTTTGGCTTCTGTGATAGAGATAAAACCGTCTGATTCTATCTGTTTTGTATTCCCTTCTTTCCCTATTTCGACGAAAAGTTGTGGATCGTTGTCTGCGACTACGGTGATAATCTTATTGACAGTATAGGTTCTTGTGTCTTGGTTGATGATGACCTCAAAATTACTTGTGAAACTAGTGAGTTTCTTCGCGGTATTGGTGAGTGCTTCTTTAAAAGCTTCGATGGCGTGTTCTCTTGAAATGTTTTTTTCATGAGCGATCGCTTCAATGATATCGACTATTTTTTCCATACTAAATTTTCCCTATAAATTATTTTGATTATCCAATACAATTTCCTCGATACAAGAGGTAACATAACAGTGTGAATACGTCTTGGAAGGTGTTGTTTTTGAAGTGTTGTATTATAGCTAACCTAAGCTTTACGGAAAATAAAGTATAATCATTATCAGTAATTCAAAAAAGAACAAATACGACATTAGACAAAGGGCATACGAAAGATGAAATTAAAGCTCGCTAGAACGACACTAAAAGCAAAACCAAAAACCATTGAATTGAGTAAAATAGAAGAAGAATTAGCAACAAAATCGATCTTCTATTTTGATAAAGATAATTCACACAAAGAGCTTAAAGACCTTATTGAATATTTTGAAGAGAAAGGTTTCTCTGTATACATGAGAGAAGTAAAATACGGACTTGATGAAAATGAATATATCTACGAAGTGCACATTATCGCATAAGTGCACTTTTTAATCTTTTGTTTTTGTCAGCAAAAACAATCTACAAAGAGATAATCCTTGAGTAAAAAATTATTTATAGAAACCTTAGGTTGCGCGATGAATGTTCGCGATAGTGAACATATGATCGCAGAGCTCAATCAAAAAGAGTCTTACGAAATGACCGATAGAGTGGAAGATGCTGATCTAATCATCATTAATACCTGCTCCGTCAGAGAAAAACCTGTAGCCAAACTTTTTTCTGAGATAGGGGTTTTCAACAAACGGAAAAAACCTACGGCTAAGATAGGCGTGACAGGATGCACCGCCTCACATCTAGGGGAAGAGATTATCAAGCGAGCCCCTTCGGTTGATTTCGTTTTGGGGGCAAGAAATGTCTCTAAGATCACGCAAGTGGTGCATCAAAAACATGCCGTTGAAGTGAGTACAGATTTTGATGAAAGTACGTATGCGTTTGGGGAGTATCGCACCAATTTATACAAAGCGATGGTAAACATCTCTATAGGGTGCGATAAGTCTTGTACATTTTGTATCGTCCCTGCAACACGCGGAGAGGAAATTTCGATCCCTTCGGCTTTGATCATCAAAGAGATCGAAAAAGCAGTAGCAAATGGGGCAAAAGAAGTGATGCTTTTGGGGCAAAATGTGAACAATTATGGACGACGCTTCAGTGGGAATGAAGAGATGTGTGATTTTACGACATTGTTGCAAAAGATCTCTATGATTGAAGGTTTGGAGCGGATCCGTTTTACCTCTCCGCACCCACTTCACATGGATGATGCATTTATCCAAGAGTTCGCATCCAATCCAAAAATATGTAAGCAAATTCATGTCCCTTTACAAAGCGGCTCTACTACATTGCTCAAGGCGATGAAGCGTGGGTATACCAAAGAGAACTTTTTGAACCGTTGTGAAAAAATACGTACTTTATGTCCTGAAGCGACTATCTCAACAGATATTATCGTTGGATTTCCAGGGGAGAGTGATGCAGATTTTGAAGATACGATGGATGTGTTGGAGAAAGTCCGATTTGAACAATTGTTCTCTTTTAAATACTCTCCAAGACCACATACTGAAGCAGCCACATTTGAAAATCAGATCGATGATGAGATAGCAGGAGAGAGATTAACCCGTTTGCAAACACGCCATACTGAGATTTTAGATCAGGTGATGGATGCCCAAATGGGTCTTGTCCATGAAGTATACTTTGATGAACTCAAGCCCAATGGTAAAGTTTCGGGGCGCTCTGATGATGGTAAACTCTTTTTTGTCGAGGGAAGCGAAGAGCTTTTAGGTAAAATAGTAGAAGTCAAAGTCACTAAAACTTCTAGAGGTGCCCTTGATGGAGTGGTTATAAAGGCTTAAAATGAAAGATTTTTCACGTAAACTACTGATGTTTATCGCCCCTGTGATAGGGTATATTATGATGAAAATCTTATGGCTCACTACGAAAAAATCTTTTACCATCGCATCAGATTTTTCACAAGATCAATATATTTTTGTGTGTTGGCATGGAGAGTTGTTTATGTCACCACAAGCGTATCGCTATCTGCATAAAAAGCAAGCTGCTTCGGCGATGATATCGCACCATTTTGACGGAGAGCTGATCGCAAGGGTATATCAGTTTTTGGGTATCAATGCGATACGTGGATCAGGA
>JBEAQM010000148.1:0-7944 GCA_041163845.1 Pseudomonadota bacterium
TTTGATTGTTCAAAGGTGCGGATCATCACCATGTCAACCATGCGGCTGATAACACGCGCAGTATCTTTCATCGGTTCACCACGCCCTAGCTGGATATCATTTGCAGAGAGGAAAAGTCCTACACCACCCAGTTGGTAAATCCCTGTTTCGAAACTCACGCGGGTGCGTGTCGAGCTTTTTTCGAAGATCATCCCCAATGTTTGTCTTTCCATATACGGGACAAACTTTTTTTGCTTGGTTTGTTCTTTGATTTTTTGTGCTAATGTGATCATTTCTAAGAGTTCATCTTTGGTGAAGTCTTTGAGTGTTAAAAAGTGTCTCATGACGATATCCTCTATAATTTTCCGTTTGGGAAGTTAAAAGAGGCTATTTTACCATAATTGGTTAAAAGTAGATAAAATGGGGGAGAAAAAGCGATTATTTTTGGAGTAAAATCGCTGCTTCTTTTGCATGGTAGGTGATGATAATGTCAGCACCGGCTCGTTTAAATCCAATAAGGGTTTCCATCATCACTTTATCATAATCGATCACACCGGCTTTGGCTGCCATTTTGAGCATCGAGTATTCACCGCTTACATTGTAAACAGCCAGAGGGAGAGAGGTGTTGTTTTTGATGTCTCTTACGATATCAAGATAGGCAAGGGCAGGTTTGACCATGAGGATATCAGCTCCCTCTTTTTCATCTTCGATACTCTCTAGGATCGCTTCATTTCTATTGGCTGGGTTCATTTGGTAGCTTCTTCTGTCTCCAAAGCTTGGACTTGATTCTGCTACGTCACGAAATGGACCATAGTAAGCCGAAGCAAATTTAGTCGAATAAGACATGACAGGTAGGTTGACAAATCCTGCACCATCAAGACCATTTCTAATCGCTTCTATCATCCCATCCATCATCCCAGAAGGTGCGATCATATCGGCACCTGCTTTGGCATGAACGACTGCTTGTAAAGCAAGGTTATTGAGGGTAATATCGTTGTCAACCGTATGCAACACAGGGTCAAGTACACCACAGTGACCGTGGTCGGTATATTCACAAAAACATAGATCAGTGACAACAAACATATCAGGATGTGCTGCTTTGACTTCTCTGATGGTTTGGGCGATGATACCGTGTTCGCAAAGGGCATCAGAACCTACGGAGTCTTTCGTATCAGGGATGCCAAAAAGGATGATCGATCTAATCCCAAGTTGTTTGAGGGTATCACACTCTTTGACAATCTCATCGATACTCATTTGGTAAACCCCTGGCATGGAAGCTACTTCTTCTTTGATCCCTGTACCACTTTTGGCAAACAATGGGTAGATAAAATCGTTGACACTTAGGTGTGTCTCTTGAAGTAAGTCTCTTAGGACAGGATTGATTCTCTTTCTTCTAAATCGCGCGAACATCGGTACTCCTTGAATGAAAATCTTATTCTATCTAATTCTAGGCGATTAATGATTAATTCGTTTTTCTTAAAGTATAATTTCACCATGAAGAGTATAGATATATCACAAATTGCTACGTTACCCACCAAATACGGCACGTTTAAAATCCAAGCGTTTAAAGAAGAGAGCAAAGAACATTTAGCGATTTTTACCGAGCAATTACCACAGATTCCTATCGTTCGTGTCCACTCTGAGTGTTTGACCGGGGATGCGTTAGGGTCGATTAAATGTGATTGTGGTGAGCAGTTAAGTTATGCATTAGAGCTTATCGCAAATGAGGGGGGTATGGTGATTTATCATCGTCAAGAGGGGCGAAACATTGGGCTACTCAATAAGGTCAATGCGTATGCACTACAAGACGCTGGATTAGATACGGTAGCGGCAAATCATCAGTTGGGGTTTAGGGCAGATGAGCGTACGTATGAGGTGGTAGAATTTATTTTAAACCATTTTGATATCAAGCAGATGAAGCTTCTGACCAATAATCCCAAAAAGATCGAGAGTCTAGGAAATATACAAATCGTAGAGCGTCTCCCGATACAGATCACCCCTAACCCCCATAATGAAGGATATCTGAAGGTAAAAAAAGAACGGTTGGGGCATCTGCTGTAATATGAATCTTTCACACTATTTAAACCAAGAAAATATAGTAGTCACTCCGCAGATCATCACAAAACTAGAAGCATTTGCGATGCTGTTGCATACGTGGAATCAAATCCATAATTTAACAGGAGCCAAAACGATCGACGCGATTTATGACAATATCGTTGATTCGCTCTATCCATTAAGCTTCATCAAAATACCCGATACACTTCTAGATGTAGGGACAGGGGCAGGATTTCCTGGATTGGTACTTGCCATTGCACTCCCAAACACGAAAGTGGTGTTGGCTGAGCCACTGAAAAAGCGAGTCTCTTTTTTGAAATATGCAGCGATAGAGTTGGGACTTAGCAATGTAATCGTCGAAGCACAAAGAGTAGAAACAGTCGTCCATGTACCTTTTGGACTCATCAGTTCACGTGCGGTGACCAATACCAAATTGCTTTTGTCTTTGACAAAGCAAATCAGTGATGCGCAAACCGAGTATCTTTTTTACAAAGTGTCTCGTGTTTTTGATGAGATTGAGGACGTGCAACATCAGCTAAGATATGATATAGTACAAAAAAATCAACGCAATTATCTGTATATAAAGAATTAAAAAATGGTCTTAAAACTTATTATTTTTGCTATTTTGGCACTACTGATCTATAAATTCTTAGGGGGAAAATTACCTAAGATCAAAACCTCTGTAGAGAAGAAACTCGAAGATGATACATTGGTAGAGTGCACCACGTGCCACACTTATGTGACAGCCAAAGAGAGCATGATTGTGAGTGGTAAATTCTACTGCTCGAAAGAGTGCCTCCCTCGCTAGAGCCAATCAACTACGATAACCAAAGGAAAAAGATGATTATTATAGGACATCCATGGGTTGAGAGTAGCCATTTTGTTAAAGTGGATCAGATAGAAGAGATTCGTCATACCAAGCCTAATGAGGTGGTAGTCTTGTCATCGTTATCAGCGTCTCACGCTATCGCATCCCACTGTCAAACCAATGGTATACCCTACGCCATTTTGGCAGCAAATCTTCTCGATGCACTTTTTGCTAATTCATTAGGGGCGAAGTACATCATTTGTGAAAGAACACTTGCGACACAAGTGCAAACTGTAGCCAATGTTTATTTGTTTGATACTCGTATCCTAACCCTTATTCAGACCCAAGAAGAGATAGAAGCGGTTGCAAAAGAGGGGATAGATGGAGTGATTTTTCGCCATGCACTCGCGATCTAAACTTACCACCTTCTTGATCTTTGTAAATGTCACTGTTTACATTTTTTCTGCACTTTTGAGTCATCATTTCACCGATATGAACAATAAAGTACTCGTTGAGATGGGAGCGCTTTTTGGACCTTTTGTGGTACTAAAAGGTGAATGGTGGCGACTCTTGAGCGCGATGTTTTTACACGGAGGGATCACCCATATTTTGATGAATATGTTTTCGCTTTATATCGTTGGACGAGGGGTAGCGCTTTATTTTGATACCAAATCCTATTTGGCACTCTACTTTTTTTCTGGGATTTATGGTGGATTGATTTCACTACTGGTTCACCCTGTGAGTGTCGGTGTGGGCGCTTCGGGTGCAATTTTTGGCGTGTTTGGTGCTTTGGCTGGATTTTTTCTCGCGCACAAAGCGAGGATCGCACGATACGCACAAGGATTTATGCGGGAGTTTGGGACGATTATCGGGATCAACCTTTTGTTTGGTATGGTGATACCTTCTGTCGATGTAAGTGCCCATATCGGGGGACTTTTAGTTGGTTTGTTAGGGGGATTCGTGCTTGCTAAAAACCCAAAATGGTTTATGCTGTATATGGGAAGCATGATGTCCGGGGCGCTTCTTTTGGGCTTTTATCTTGTGGAGTATTATGCGCAGATACGTTTTTAGTGGGTTGCTTTTGGTTTTTTCCTTCACCGGATGTAATCTCCCCTCTCCTGCCGTGAGTAACCATGAACTAGAAGCCCTCACACAACAGCTTCAATCGCTTGATTCGCATATTTCGCATACTGAAGCGTTAACACTTTCACAAGAGATATTTCGTACCACAACACAATTACGTCAACGTTTTGAGCGTACCACACCTCCATTGATTCATAATTTTCTTGTGAATGTTGGGATAAAAGAGAAAGGGCTTTGTTATCATTGGAGTGATGCACTTTATCTTCATTTAACGAAAAAACACTACCCTTCGTATGCATTTCATTTAGTGGGGGCAAATATAGGCGAATATTTCTTCGAGCATAATGCCTTAGTGGTGATTGCAAAAAAAGGGAAGATCGAGCAAGGTGTTTTAATCGACCCTTGGCGTGATAGAGATAGACTTTATTTTTCTAAATTGGATCAAGACAGTGCCTATGAGTGGCACCATAGACCTAAAAGAGGGTGTCACTAAAGGGGGAGATAAATTTTATCTAAAAGTTCTTGGTATTCGCTCTTATCATCCGAATCTATCGTAATGCCACCCCCGCTTTTATAAAAAAGGTTTTCTCCTTCTCTCTGGATAAATCGTATCATGACACTAGAGCGTAAGCTTTCCCCATCGAAAATCCCAAATATTCCTGTATAGAATCCCCTTTCGTAGTTTTCAATTTCTTGGATGATCTGCGTGGTCTTTTTTTTGGGTGTTCCAGTGATAGACCCTGCAGGGAGTAATGCACGAAGGAGTGTTCCGATTTCATCTCTCCAATTTGGAGGGAGTTTGGCGGTGATTTTAGAGCTTATTTGAAGTAGCTTTTTTGTCCCCGCTTGAATCTCTTCTACATAACGGAAGTTTTCTACTTGTACGTCTGTGCCGATAATCCCCAAATCATTTCTCATTAAATCGACAATCATTACATGTTCCGCCATCTCTTTTTGGTTTGCAAGAATCGTCCTTTCTGCTTCTGGCAATTGTGCGTTTATGGTCCCTTTCATTGGGTAAGTTGAGATAGTGTCTCCCTCCATTTGGACAAATCGTTCAGGGGAGAAGCAGATAAATTGGTCTTTAAAATAGAGTTTAAACTTCGCTTTGGAAAAAGTAAAAATTTCTTTTAGAGAAAAGTTAGTTTCTATAGGGGTTTTAAATGTCAGATTAAGTAGGTAGGTATTTCCCGAACGAATCTCTTCTAAAATGGTTTGGAATGCCTCTTGGTATTGTTTAAACGCGACAGGTGAAAGAGAAAACTTCAATGGTTTGCTGCAATGGGAGATAGGATAATTTCGCCACCCTTCAAGTTTATAAAAAATTTCTTCATCAAGCCCGTTAAGGGGTTGCGCAAATATTTTATTTTGATCGTAAGAGATGACGAAAAGAAAAGGGATTCTTTGGGAAGAGAGTTTGTTTATTGTGTCAAATCCCTCTTCTTTGGTAAGCCATTCCAAGAAAATACCTTACGAATCTAACAATAAAAGTTTTAAGATAGCCATACGCATATAAACCCCGTTTTGAACCTGGGTAAGAACCTTGCATCTTGGGTCTTCAAGCATGGCGTCAGAGATATCGATATTGCGCATCACAGGACCTGGATGCATCACAAGGATCTCTCTGTCACCCAGACGGTTATGGTCGATACAGTAGTGTTTTGCATATTGTGTGTAATCTTCGAAGATAGGTGAAGCGTGTCTTTCCAGCTGTGCTCTTAGTGACATAATGACATCAACTTGATCGAGGACCTCTTCGAGATTTTCATATTGAGGTAGATCACTTTGGGGCATGAAAGGTTTTGGTGCTACGAGAATGACCTTCATCCCTACACGACCTAAAAGACGTATCGCAGAACTCGCAACTCGAGAACTTACGATGTCTCCCACGATTGCGATGGTTTTTTCTTCGATCTTTCCATCAAAATGTTCCATAAGTGTAAAAAGATCTAAAAGTGCCTGAGTCGGGTGCGCATAGTTACCAGCCCCTGCATTGATCACGGAGGTCATCTCCATATCTGCTAAAAATCCTGGTGCGGTATTGTCAGAGTGACGGATGATCACACCATCAGGTTCCATAGCGCAAAGATTCGCAAAGGTATCCTCTAGCGATTCCCCTTTTTTGGTCGAACTTCGTCCTGGATCGAGATGTACGACTGCCGCGCCTAGTCTTTTGGCTGCTACTTCAAAAGAGCTTCTTGTGCGGGTAGAGTCTTCGAAAAAAAGTGTAATAAGAAGCTTATCTCGAAGTAATTGGGGTGGTCGTTGTGCTTTAAACTGTTTGGCATCACTGAGAAGTTGTTTTATCTGTAGGTCAGAAAGGGTGTTTGTATCTATAAGATGTTGCATCGTATTCCTTGCGTCGTTATGGTGAAATTATAGCTAATAGCGGTTAATAAATCTTTGTAAACCTTCTTCTAAAAGCCACCAATTTGGCAAAACCGCATCGTAAAAAGGTTGTGTCACTTCTTTAAAAGAATCTTTGTCTTTATGGAGATTGACACACCATTCAAATGGTATATTTCTTGTTTTGAGTGCTTCTAAGGAGAGCAATGTTTCATTGATCGAGCCTAGTCCACTAGAGGTGACCAAAAGGACTTTGGCTTGAAGTTGTTGTGCAAGATCGATCATGAAGAGATCTTTAGTGATGGGGACCATAAGCCCACCGGCACCTTCTACCAAAAGAATATCGCAGTAGGATTGAAGCTCTTGATGTTTTTGGATGATGTGGTTGATATCAATTTCTTGTTTCGTATCAGCACAAAAAGGTGCTGCAGCGAGCGGAAAAGTGTAGGCGGTGATCTCTTCGGCGGATAAGTGGCTAAAATCATGATTGACTTCTTGGCACGCCAAGAGGAGGGTGGCAGCATCTAGCGGTAGCCTTGCAACCCCAGTCTCTATAGGTTTATACACACCTACTTTGAAACCTTTATCAGCAAAAGCCCTAATAAGTTTGAGTGTCGTGTATGTCTTTCCCACATTGGTGCCAGTTGCAGTGATAAAAAGTGTTTGCACTTGCATTTCTCCCATTTTTTTGTATAATAAAAAACCTAAAATGAATCTAGAATAAATAGGATTTTAACATAATATGCCAAAGATAGAACAAGAGTTAGAATTTGACCTTCAGTTGCAAGAGCCTCAACTGTTTAGAGTCTTGTTGCATAATGATGATTATACAAGTATGGATTTTGTCGTAGATATTTTGATCGGTATTTTTCATAAGACACATCCACAAGCAGAACAGATTATGCTGCAAATACATGAAAAAGGGAAAGCAATTTGCGGTGTCTATAGTTTCGAAATCGCTGAGACCAAAGTACAACAAGTAAAGCAACGTGCCAAACAAAGTGAGTTTCCACTCCTTGCAACCATGGAAGAGGATCGTTAAATGATAAGTATCGCACTCAATGATGTATTTAAACGCGCTGTAGGATATGCCAAAGAAAATAGACATGAATATTTGACTGTTGAGCATGTCTTTTTTGCGATTTTGGAAAGTGAAGAAGGGGGAGAGATATTCTCTTTGCTTGGGATAGATGTCTCCGCACTCAAAACAGGGATCGTCGCGCACATTGCCAAAACCATCCCCTCTTTAAAAGAGGCAATAGAGCCTTTTGAGACGATAGCGCTTTCGCGTACTATCAATGATATGATGAACCATATTCACAGTTCAGGACGGCAAGAAGCGAGCGTAGGAGATATGATCGCAGCGATTTTTTTGCAAGAGCACTCTTATGCGGTGTATTTGATGAAAAAAGAGGGAATTGTTCGGGTAGATGTCCTTGAAGTGATCTCCCATGATACCAAAAAAGAGACCCACACTAAAGAGTCTAAAGAGGAAACATTGTTAGAGCAATTTACAACCGAGCTTGTTTCGTTGGCAAAAAAAGGGAAGATTGATCCTGTAGTAGGACGTGAAGATGAGATTGCACGGGTGATGCAAACCCTTTGTAGACGGAAGAAAAATAACCCCCTATTGGTAGGTGAACCAGGTGTGGGGAAGACAGCTATTGCTGAAG
>JBEAQM010000149.1:0-5034 GCA_041163845.1 Pseudomonadota bacterium
CTATTTCTTGCACCTTGCGTTGTGTATTTATAAAGTATGTTAGAGTGAAAAGCCAAATGGTTAAAGTTTTCAGTGTAGGCTAACCCCGCATAGTAGTCAAAAGAACCTGATCCTGGCTGCAGATCCACCTCTAAGATTTCATCTGCATCTTGAATATTGTCTTTTCCGGTGGGAAATTTAATACCACCAAGAACCGCGATTTTGCTTTTTTTGTCATCGAAAATCTTATATTGCAACATGGCAGAAACATCCCGAAATCCTTTCACATCATCATGCTCATGGATCTGCGCTGTACCATTGTCTAGCTCCCCAGCGCGGATATTGAGTGTTTGAGCATAAGGGATAACAAGATTCATCGTTAAATCGTTCGTGATACCATAAGACAAAGATGTCGTGGTGCTATGGATCGTATCTATCCCATGAATATGACCTGAACCATTTTCAGTTTCACTAAGGATGAGCGTATCGCTTAAGAGGTGGTTTTGGGTTATTTGCGCACTAAATCCAAGGTAAAAGTCCCCTTGCGACATCGTATCTGCAGATATGGTATAGACGGCGCCAGAGGCTCCTCCACCCATCATATGGGATGCGCCGCAAGAGCATCCCCATACATAAGTTATGTTGCCCAATAGGCTAAGTGATAATAGTATTTTTTTCATTCTGTTTTTCCTTAAACATGTGTCACTTCGCACCTGTAACCAGTGTTAGAAGTACGCTTGTATGATCGAATTAAACCCGATAGGATTCAATAAAAGTGCTCGTATTTAAAATGTGTTAAGAAAAAAACAGAGGTGGTGCTATGGCTTGGTAAGTGAAGGTGGGTTTTTGAGGATGGAGCTCTTTGAGTCCAGCCATATCAACGCGTTTGCACTCACTCTTTTGCGTCAGATCAAATGCCTCTTTGATGAGGATTTTCTCTTCAGATTGAGCGATTTGTACTACCGGTATATCTAGTACGATAATGGTCGAGGTAGAATGGTGCTGATCTCCCTCTAAAGTTTCAGAGACCTGACACACTTGACAATGATTTTTCTCCTCACCCAATTGGTGCTTTATGTGGAGTGTGGTTGTTTGAAGCGCAAATAAGAAGAGGCAGATGAGCGCTAGATGAAAAAATTTACCAAATCGCAACCGTCACTCTCCTTATTTTATGTTTTCGTATCATATAAAAATCTATGGTGTGTTTGGCTTAAGTATGACAAGATCCAGCTACTAGTATTTCATCTAAAAGTAGATCATTTGTCAGAATAAGCTGGAAAATAATTATAAAAATACACAATTTTTGATAACATTTTGGTAACAAGTTTGTAATACTTTTTTTTTACAATGTCAGTTCTATATTAAAATAGGGGTAAAAATGAATAACACAATCAAGACGATTTTTGGTGCGGCATTTGCTGTGGCGATTGCATACTATGCCAATAGTATTGTCGCAGAGGGTACATCCCATGGGAGTTTTTTGGTTTTAGCTGCTATATTTGGTGCCTATATGGCGATGAATATCGGGGCAAATGATGTAGCCAACAACGTAGGACCAGCCGTAGGTGCTGGTGCTATGACTATCGGTGGGGCGATTGTGATCGCTTCTATTTTTGAAGCGGGTGGTGCGTTGATCGCTGGCGGAGATGTGGTCGGTACGATCAAAGATGATATTATCTCTTTAGATGCTTTTAGCAAAGAGCCGATGTTGTTTGTGTATGCGATGTCTGCGGCACTCCTGGCAGCGGCACTTTGGCTCAACCTTGCGACATGGCTTAAGGCACCGGTCTCGACCACACACTCTATCGTGGGTGGTGTTATGGGAGCGGGGATCGCTGCAGGAGGGATCGCTATCGTCTCTTGGGGGACGATGGGTGGTATCGTCGCTTCATGGGTGATCTCGCCAGTACTTGGGGGGATCATCGCTGCAGTGTTTTTGTATGTGATCAAATCGCAAATTCTTTACAAAGAAGATAAAGTACAATC
The DNA here is from genome assembly GCA_041163845.1 of Pseudomonadota bacterium. Taxonomy (GTDB): domain Bacteria; phylum Campylobacterota; class Campylobacteria; order Campylobacterales; family Sulfurovaceae; genus Sulfurovum. The sequence goes on from JBEAQM010000149.1 coordinate 1,966, forward strand.
GGCTAAGAAAGTCGTTCCGGTGCTTGTGGCGATCATGTCAGCGGCTTTTATCACGTATATCACACTCAAAGGTCTAAAGCATGTATGGGGGTCTATCACGGCTGCGTTAAGCTTCTTGCCTCAAGGGGACAAACCTAGCTTTAATGTTGCGATTGTTTTTGGGCTTATTGGTGGTTTTGTGACCTATTTCATCGTCAAGCCAAGGGTAGAGAGAAAAGTAGCGGGATTAGACAACTCTAGAGAATCGATCAATATACTCTTTACGATTCCACTGATTTTTTCGGCAGCTCTTTTGAGTTTTGCTCATGGTGCGAACGACGTAGCCAACGCCGTAGGTCCACTCGCGGCGGTCAATGATGCATTGATGCATCTTGCAGTCTCAAGTAAAGCTTCTATCCCATTGTGGGTCATGGTGACAGGTGGTGTGGGTATCTCTGTGGGGTTGGCACTTTTTGGACCAAGACTGATCAAAACGGTCGGATCTGAGATCACCGAACTTGACCAGATGAGAGCGTTTTCGATCATGATGGCCGCGGCGATTACGGTGGTGATCGCATCTCAGCTTGGGCTGCCAGTCTCTTCTACGCACATCGCCGTAGGTGCGGTGTTTGGGGTAGGATTTTTAAGAGAGTGGCTTGACAGTAAAGATGTAAGCGATAAGCAGATAAAACTTCAAGAGGAGAGTGCAAAATACCAAACACTCAAAGCAGAACTCGATGGTTTCTCTGGCGATGACTATAAAGCAAGGTTAGAGCTCATAGAGACGATCAAAAGACAAAAGAAAAAAGTCAAAAGTCTCAAACGAACGTTGCGTGAAAATTATGTGAAGCGTGGTATGGTGAAGAAGATCGTCGCAGCATGGATCATCACGGTACCAGCGGCAGCAGTACTTTCAGGGATCATTTACTACATCCTAAAAGGGATGGGTATCTAACAGTTTCCTCCAAAGCAAAAGCATTAAGTGATGCTTTTGCTCTAACACTTTATATTCTCACTTCACTACCTCTTTTTTCACCATCTTTTTCTTGTAATAAAAATGTTATCAATACGTACTACGATGCTAGTATGGAAAATCACACTAACATAGAAATAATCATCATTGAAGATGAAGAAGATATTTTGGAACTGCTTGAATACAGCCTCAGCAAAGAGGGGTATGATGTAACAGGATTTCTCTCTACAGAGAATGTCGAAGCATTTTTAGAACAAGAAAACCCAGCCCTCATGATCGTCGATCGTAACCTTCCTGGGATGGAGGGGAGTGAGTTTGTCGCGAAGATGAGAGAGATAGGGTATGACATCCCGGTGATCTTTCTTACAGCCAAAGACAAAGAGAAAGAGAAGGAAGAGGGATTTGTCAGGGGTGGCGATGATTATATGACGAAACCTTTTAGCATCAAAGAGCTGCTTTTGCGTGTCAATGCCATACTTAAAAGAAGTGGCAAACAAGCCAGTGATAAAATCAAATATAAAGACATTGTGCTTGATTTGAAAAAAAGAGAATTACTCATAGAGAATAAACCTGTGGAGATCACCAATCTCGAATTTAGGTTGCTTCACACCTTCATCAAAAATCCTGCTCAGGTACTCGATAGGGATTTCTTGCGCGATGAGGTGTGGGGGGATAACGATCTTGATTTTCATGATAAGACGATCAATGTGGCGATGAACAGGCTTAAAAAGAAGATAGACCCCAATGGAGACAAAGAGTACTTTCAGCCTATTTGGGGCGTAGGCTATAAACTGGTCTAATTAAAGCTCAAAAGGCATTTTAACTCCTATCATCAAGATAGACAATCGTATCAAAAATAGATAACACAATAGTAACTTTGTTTAGGATGAGAAGTTATCTTTGTGTAACCACTGTGTTTTATGATTGCGCTGGACATCTTTTATCATTATCCAAATCATTATTTGATAGAACACTTTTATCATTTCAGTATTATCCTTTTCTACCCCTCTTACCTCCATGAATAATCACTATAAAGATGTCCGATAAACCTGTAATAAAAATGTTATCGATGCCTACTATGATTATCGATAAATTAACCTATAGGATTGGATCATGCAGCTGAGTGTAGAAAATTATATGTTACACCATTATCCATTGATTGAGAGTTTTCCAAATAAAGTAAAACAACTATTATTTAGTGGGATGAAACGGTTATTTCATGAAAATGAAATCAACCAATTTATGGCAAAAAATGCACATAAAGACACCTTCGCATTTATAGAAGAGGTGTTGGAGTATTTTGATGTATCTGTAGGACTCAAGTCAAATGAGTTGGCAAGAATTCCTGCCTATGGTAGGGCAGTCATCATAGCCAATCACCCACTGGGAGCATTGGATGCCTTAGCACTGATGCATTTGACCAAAGAGGTACGTAAAGACATCAAGATCGTAGCCAACTCATTTTTGGCTCAGTTTGATAACCTCAAAGATCTTATCATCCCTGTCGATAATATCCATGGAAAGATGGAAAAAGAGACAGTCAAATCGATCTATGGGGCACTTAAAGAAGAAAAAGCGGTGATTATCTTCCCCTCTGGTGAAGTGAGCCGTGTGAAGCCAAATGGGGTTAGGGATAGACCTTGGAAAAGTGGATTTTTAAAGATCGCTTCGAAGATGAGGGCACCAGTGCTTCCTATCTATATCGATGCAAAGAATTCTAAAAATTTTTATATGTTATCGATGCTCAACCGTTCGTTGGCAACAGCGACACTTCCACATGAAATGTTTAAAGCCAAAGGGAAGAACATCTCATTTACGATCGGGAAGATGATCCCTTTTGAATCGTATCACATCCCTAGCCTTTCTGAAAAAGAGCTTGTGAATCTTTTTCGTAAACATTTTTATCGTATCGCTAAAAATAAAAAACCTTATTTTACTACCCAAAATGAGATAGCCGTAGCAGAGCAAAAGAGTGAACTCAAAAGTGAACTTAAAAAAGGGAAGCTCCTAGGGGAGACTACCGATGGCAAAAAAATTATTGTCTATGAATCGATAAAAGAAAACTGTGTGATCAAAGAGATTGGCAGGTTAAGAGAGATCAGCTTTCGTCATGTGGG
>JBEAQM010000150.1:0-3092 GCA_041163845.1 Pseudomonadota bacterium
AGCTGTTATCTCTACGTGTTGTTCACGTAAAAATTTCAAGACACCCACATGAGCCGCCGCCCTCAATCCCCCACCACTTAAACTAAGAGCAATTTTCATTGAGTTCCTTTATCTTCTCTTCTATGGCTTGATGGAGTGCCTCTCCAAGGGCTTTCCCCTCCAACCCCTTAGCGATCAACATCACTGGGGTTACACCGCTTTGAAATGGGGTATCCCACACCCTCAATTGTGCTGCAAGTTCTCTCACCTTTGGATGGTAATTTCCTACATAGTTTACTATCCCTTCCTTAAGTGCTTTGCGTGCGATAAACGAGCACTCTATTTTTGGCGGCAATGCTTGACCGATCAACTTCTTAAAATAGCTATTTGAAGCCCCCAAACGCGCCAATATCGTCTCGCTCGAACTACCCAAATAAGGCAATAGCATAAAAAGAAAATAATACGGTCGTAATCTGTGTATAAAATGGGGTTGATAACGAAAAAGTGCTTTTGCTAAAGCCATGAAATGATGTTTTGTGATCTTTTCATTCCATAATTTTTCAGCGATCTTAAGGGCGAAAAGATAGTAAAGCCCATAATGCAAATACCCCCCATGAAACATCTTTTCAAACTCACCAAAAATACGCTCTTTAGGGAGATCATCGAGCGAAATTGTTTGGCACAATTGGCAACTTTTTTCCTCTATCTTAAACCCAAATCGGGCTGCAAACTGCATCGCACGAAGGACCCTTAGGCTATCTTCTACAAATGAATCCTCATCCACTACCCGCAAAATGCGATCTCTCAAATCATCAACTCCACCCCAATAATCGACAATCGTTTCATTCTCTATATTATACATCAATGCATTGATGGTAAAGTCACGCCTAGAAGATGCCTCTTTGGGGTCTGTGGCTAGAGCGATCTCAAATCCTCTATGCCCATAGGCAGTTTTTTTCTCGGTACGGGGCAATGCGATATCGATACCGTGGTATTTGTAGACAAAAAAGCTTTTCCCCACCCCTTGCGCACCGAACTTTGCCATAGCTACTTCAAATGCTTCTACCCCTATGCCGTAACACTCGATATCATAATCTTTCGAATCAACCCCCAAAAGCCGATCACGAACCGCACCACCAACCACATAACATTTGGCACCATAGTGGGTATGCATATAAGTGGTAATCGTTTTGATATCATGAAGTGTTTGATCAGGGGTATTTTGAAAGAAATTTGGGAAAGATTGAATGATGGGCATTGAGACTCTCCCCTTGTGTAGTTTTCAATGAAAAATTAACAATAAAAGACGATACATTTACGATTAACGATTCACGCAAATAAGAGAAATTTTCTTATTTGCTCGCATAATCAGCGATGATATCACCCATCTCCGAACAGGTGCAAATCTCTTTGGCATCATAATTGGCAATATCACCTGTACGATACCCTTCACTGAGTGCTTTTTTGATGGCATTGTCTATTTTGTCTGCCGCTTCACTCTCACCCAGTGCATAACGCAACATCATACTTGCCGAAGAGATAGTCGCCAATGGATTGGCAATCCCTTGTCCTGCGATATCTGGTGCAGAACCATGGATAGGCTCAAAAAGTCCTACCCCTTTGCCTGTACTTGCACTTGGAAGCAGTCCGATCGAACCGCTTAACATACTGGCTGCATCAGAGAGAATATCCCCAAAAATATTTCCAGTAAGGATCACATCAAATTGTTTTGGATCACGGATGAGCTGCATCGCTGCATTGTCGACATACATATGAGAAAGCTCTACCTCAGGATACCCCTTGGCGATCTCTTCGACAATTTCTCTCCAAAACTGGCTCACCTCAAGAACATTCGCTTTATCGACTGAACAAATACGTTTGTTACGCTTCATCGCGATCTCAAATGCCACTACCGCGATACGCTCTACCTCTTCTTTGGTATAGATCATGGTATTAAACGCATTGTCTGCATGAAGCTCTCTAGGCTGACCGAAGTAAATACCTCCCGTAAGCTCACGTACTACCATGATATCGACCCCTTGAATCACTTCAGGCTTAAGGCTAGAAGCATTCACCAGCTCATCATAGACCATCGCTGGTCTAAGATTGGCAAAGGTACCCATCTCTTTACGTAGTCCCAAAAGCCCTGTTTCTGGTCTTAAGTGTCTTTCTAGTTTGTCCCATTTTGGTCCACCAATCGCACCAAAAAGTACGGCATCGCACTTCTTCACCCCTTGGATCGTCTCTTCAGGAAGTGGTACACCAGTCTCATCGATCGCGGCACCACCAAGCAACATCTCTTCATACTTGAGGTTAAATCCTTGTGCTACAGACACTGCATCTAGTACCTTGATCGCTTCATCGATAATCTCTGGACCTATACCATCCCCTTTGATGATACCTATTTTATAGTTTTTACTCATATTACGCCTTCTTTTTTGCTGCTATTTCTTGTTTCGCAAACGCGATCAGACCACCCGCATCCACCAACGACTGCATGAAATCTGGAATCGGCACGAATTTATAGGTTTTTGCTTGTGTGACGTTGATCACTTCACCTGCGTTCATGTCTACCCTGATGACATCCCCTTCGTCGATCTCATTGGCTTCTTTAAGTTCGAAGATCGGTAAACCCATATTAAATGCATTTCTATAAAAAATACGGGCAAACGTAGGGGCGATCACGGCACTGATCCCTGCTGCTTTAAGTGCTATAGGGGCATGCTCACGGCTCGAACCACATCCGAAGTTTTCACCTGCAACGATGATATCTCCCTCTTTCATCTTAGAGACAAATTCTGGATCTGCATCTTCCATGACATATTTTGCCAACTCTGATGGCTCACTCGTATTTAAATATCTTGCTGCGATGATAAGATCTGTATCGATATTATCACCAAATTTCCACACTTTACCTTGCAAAACAATATCCTTCATTATGAATGCTCCGTCAAGAACAAATCATCCAAATAAAAATTTTCGCGATTATAGCCAAAAAAATAGAATTAAACAAATTCACTTACCCAAAACTAATCCAATTTGGGTATAATCCACCTTAATATTTTCTGAGGATTTTCACTCAAACACCAAAGGTTTTTCATGGCACAAAAAGA
>JBEAQM010000151.1:0-10454 GCA_041163845.1 Pseudomonadota bacterium
AAGGCTTCGTATATTGATACATTGCTTTTTCATACGGCTGTTTCACTTGAGAATAGTGGTAAAAAAGATGAGGCAAAAGCATTTTATCAAAATATAGTAGACAACTATCAAGACAAAAAAACTGCCAAACTTTCACAGGACAGACTCAAAAGGTTGTAACCCCAAATGAAGAGAACAATGATCATGGTTTTCTCTTCAGTAATGTTTTCTTTCTTGCATGGGCAATTCATCTCCCCCGTTTTTGTTGTAGGTACAGAAACGATTCCCCTTTCAAAAACAGTTTTTAAATTAGTTCAAAAAGATGGTGAAAAGATTGTTGATTTAACTGGTAAAAACTTTATTGTTGTCTCGGTACGTGAATTGGGAAGTGATGGGCGTTTTTATGCTGTAAATCGTAATGGTAGCGTATGGTCCAGTGGTGTTATAGCTTCTGGAGCTCAAGGGTATCAGACCCCTTCAGGGATTTTTACGATTATTCAAAAAAAACGTTATCATATGTCCAATCTATATCCAGATCACAATGGTACCAATAATATGGACTATATGATGAAGTTTCGGCATGATGGGACCGCATTACATTCTGGAAATGTGAATTCACTTTCACGAGGGTGTATCCATATGGATCCTAAAGAGGTCTTAAGGATATACAAGTGGGCTGATTATAAAACGAAAGTGGTTATCACAAGGCATAGTTATATGCCTCTTGCACAAGAAGATTTGATGGCTATTGGATATGGATTAGCCAAGGAGAGAAAATAGTCATTTGTTTTGACTCAATTCTACAGCTCTATCGTAAGCACCCTTAATGGTTTGCTTACAAAGCATTTCTAGTCCACCCTCATCAAGGATTTTGCATCCCGCTTCTGTGGTCCCTTTGGGACTCATTACTTTTTTGGCAAAAGGGAGTGGTGTTTCATTTTGGATGATACTACCAAATCCATCAAAAAGACCTCGCATGAGGGTTAAACTCTCTTCTTCACTCAACCCTAGTTCGATAGCACCTTGCATTAAACCATTGGCAAAAAGTGCCAAATAAGCTGGACCAGAACCTGCCAGTGCTGTAGCGATATTGATTTGATTTTCCTCATTAAGCCATAGGGTAGTCCCTATCGATTGCATCAGACTTTGGGCTTCCTCTCTCCCTTTCTCATCTCCTGTAAGTGCAGTCATACTTTTCCCTACGCTAGCAGCAAGATTTGGCATGGAACGTATCGTGAGTGTGGCGCCAAAAGCCTCTTGAAGTGTTGCTACGCTGGTTCCTGCAAGTACAGAGATTAAAAGACGAGGATGCCCTTGAAGTTGTGCTTTGACTTCATCTATATTTTGTGGTTTGACACAAAGGATGATGGTTTTTCCATCCATGTTGAAGCCATTGAGGTCATACTTAAAGGTTTTGACACCTAAAGCATTTTCAAACGCTAGTAACTTTTCTGGGTTTCGTCCTACCACTTCGATAGTATAATTTGATTTAAGTCCATTAGCAATACTCAGTGCCATGTTTCCATTGCCGATAAATGTAATTGTTTGCATCATTGACTCCCACACTTTGAATGGCAAGGATTATACCATTATTAGTATTTATTTGTTAAAATCACTTTTATTAACTCAAATTAAAAAAATCAGGAATAAGAAGATGGAAGCATTTTTGAAGGAAGCCAAAGCTTCAAGCAGGGTAGTGTCTCAGCTTGGAAGTGCTCAAAAAAATAATATTTTAAAAGAGATGGCAGAGGCTCTACGTAACAATCAAGGACTTATATTGCAAGCCAATGCGATAGATATGCAAAATGCTGACAAAGAAAACCTTGCATCTTCACTCAAAGATAGACTTTTTTTAGATGAGGAGCGTATTGAAGCGATGGCGATTGCAATCGAAGATATTGCCGCACTTAAAGAGCCTGTAGGACGGGTCCTTGAAGGGTGGATGACGCCAAGTGGCTTAAAAATAGAAAAAGTGACTGTCCCCATCGGCGTGATAGGAATCATTTATGAATCTCGTCCAAACGTCACCTCTGATACAGCAGCACTTAGTTTCAAGTCATCTAACGTGTGTGTGCTCAAAGGGGGAAAAGAGGCACAACACTCCAACGAAGCGATTGCTCAAGTATTGCAAAGTGTATTGAAAAAACATGGACTTCCTGAAGCATTGATTTCACTCATACCAGATGCATCACGTGAGGGGGTAAGCAAGCTCATAAAAATGGATAAGTATGTCGATTTAATTGTCCCTAGAGGGGGTGAAGGATTGATCCGTTATGTGAGCGAAAATGCCTCTGTTCCGGTGGTAAAACACGACAAAGGGCAATGCCACACCTACATTGATGAAGATGCCAATATTGAAAATGCAATCGCTATCGCACTGAATGCAAAAGTGCAAAGACCCGGTGTATGTAATGCGATGGAAACACTCTTGGTCGATGAAGCGATCGCGCAAGAGGTATTGCCGCAACTTAAATTGGCATTTGATGCGGCCCATACTGAGCTTAAAGGGTGTGCGTTGACGCAAGAGAGTATCGATGTAGCGCTTGCAACAGAGGCTGATTACGATACTGAGTATTTAGCAAATATTTTAAATATTAAAGTTGTTAAGGGGGTCGAAGGTGCTATCGAGCATATTATCCGATTTGGTTCTGGACACTCTGAAGCGATCATTACCGAAAATATCACAACGGCAGAAATCTTTTTAAATAGCATTGACGCAGCAGCGGTTTATGTCAATGCCTCGACACGTTTTACTGATGGTGGTGCGTTTGGCTTTGGTGCAGAGGTTGGTATCAGTACCAACAAACTTCATGCACGTGGACCAATGGGGATAGAGGGATTAACGACGTATAAATTTAAAATTTATGGTTCGGGACAAATAAGATAGTCCCTAAGCCTCACTAAAGTTTGATTGGCTAGAATAACGCAAATTCAATCATGAGGAAATCATATGACAATTACAAATGAAAATTGCGTAGTCGGTATCGAATACGAAGTCAAACAAGCGGGTACAACAGAAATCGTAGATTCAAATAAAGGTGCAGAGCCATTAGAGTTTATTATCGGTATGGGACAAATTATCCCAGGACTTGAGAAAGCACTCGTAGGTATGTCTAAAGGTGAGAGTGGAGACGTTCTTGTCCCTGCAGCAGAAGCATACGGTGAATTAGATCCAGAAGCGATGCAAACCCTTCCAATCGAGCAATTTGAAGGTGTAGATTTGAAAGAAGGTATGACGCTTTATGGTCAAGGTGAACATGGTCAAACAGTACAAGTAACTGTAAAATCATTCAACGATAAAGAAGTCGATATCGATTTTAATCACCCTTTAGCAGGTAAAGACTTGATGTTTTCTGTGACAGTACTTAGCGCAAGAGAAGCAACAGCAGATGAGATCTCTTCAGGAATCGTTGGTGGACCTAAAGAGGGTGGTCACTGTGGTTCAGGATGTGGATGTCACTAATTTCTCATTGAAATGCTACAAATCAAGGGGGAGATACTTTCCCCCATCTCGCTTCGTTTCAAAACTTATTTTTAAGTACACATAGATCAACACACTTTTTCTACGCATCATATCTAATCTAAAAATGGTAAAATATCTAAAATATTTAGAAGGATACGTATGTCAATTAAATGTGCATTTTTATTTCCAGGACAGGGATCACAAGCAGTAGGAATGGGGGAAGATTTTTTTAACCATTCAGAAGTTGCAAAGCAGATGGTTTCTGATGCAAGTCAAAGAACAGGGATCAATTTTGAACAATTGCTTTTTACCCAAAATGATCAGCTTGGAAAAACAGAATTTACCCAACCAGCGATTTTACTTGTGAGTGCTATGGCACAGAGACTTTTTTCGGATGCTACAGGGGTGAAGCCAGTATTGACATTGGGACACTCATTGGGTGAGTTTAGTGCATTGGTAGCAAGTGGTGCATTAGATCCGATCGATGCAGTCGAGCTCGTGAATTTACGTGGAAAGCTGATGGCACAAGCCTGCGAAGGTCAAGATGTAGGGATGTTGGTCAGTCTTGGACTTGATGATGCGGTAGTAGAGAGTATTACAGCTGAACAACGTGATGCAGGGAAAAAAGTATGGGCGGTGAATTATAATGCAGAGGGGCAGATCGTAGTAGCAGGGATCAAGAGTGATTTAGAGCAGATTGTCGAGCCACTCAAAGGGGCAGGGGCAAAAAGAGCGATGTTGCTTGATATGTCTGTCGCAAGCCATTGTCCACTTTTACAAAGTGCTTCTGTGCCACTGGAAGCAAAACTCAAAGAGATGCTCAAAGATACCTTCATTGCACCAGTCATCTCTAATGTGACGGCAAAACCTTATAGCACGAAAGAAGAAGCGCTTTCATTGCTTCCAAAGCAATTGGTAGAGCCTGTACTTTACAAACAAAGTATTGCCAATATCGATGATGAGGTCGATTGTTATATTGAATTTGGTCATGGAAATGTACTTAAAGGACTTAACCGTAAAGCGACAGAGAAACCGCATTTTAATGTAACAGATATGGCTTCTTTAGAAGCAACGATTGAAGCAATTCAAGGACTTTAATCCTTTATATTTTGAAGTGAGATGGTGGTTCTCACTTCATTTTTTTAGAAAAAACGAAGCAAAAAATCGTTGTGGCTCTCGAATCGCTTTGCTTTCAAGGGCGTTCGCCACGACACAAACACGCGTTGCGTGATGATGAAGGGGAAATATGAAAATAGCTATTATGGGGGCGATGCCTGAAGAGGTAGAGCCTATCGTTTCTGCACTTAAAGATGTCAATCAAACATCTTATGGTGAAAATACCTATTATGAAGGAAACTACCATGGCAAAGAGGTAGTAGTAGCGTATTCTAAGATCGGCAAAGTATTTGCTGCGCTTACTGCGACGACGCTCATAGAAAAATTTGGTTGTTCTAAGCTACTTTTTTCAGGTGTTGCAGGTGCAATTAGTCATGACCTTCAGATTGGTGACTTGATTATCGCGAAAGAACTCTGTCAACATGATCTTGATATTACCGCTTTTGGACATCCATATGGGTATGTCCCAGAAGGAAGCGTGATGATCCAAACCGATGAGAGATTGCGTGATATCGCTAAAAATGTAGCGCACAGTAGAGGAATCTCACTGAAAGAAGGGATTATCGCAACGGGGGATCAGTTTGTGGCTGATGCCTCGCGTAAAGAGTGGATCGGTGATATTTTCAACGCAGGTGCACTTGAAATGGAGGGTGCGAGTGTCGCAGTGGTATGTAATGCCCTTCAAGTACCATTTTTTATTTTACGTGCGATATCAGATAGTGCCGATATGGATGCAGGATTTGATTTCGATACATTTCTTGAAAGCTCTGCGAAAATTTCGGCAGATTTTATTTTGCAAATGGTAGATTCGATTGAAGCGTGATAGATCAAAAAAAGCCGCTATCAGTAAAAAATTACTGAAGTTAGTAGGTCAAACCAATGCCGAATTTAGACTGATAGGTAAAGGGGATAAAGTCCTTGTGGGGCTCAGTGGTGGCAAAGACTCTTTGGCTTTGGTTCATTTACTTAAACATATGCAACAACATGCCCCATTTGATTTCGAATTTGAAGCGTGTACGGTCAAGTATGGGATGCCAGATGAGCATTACACTTTTTTAGAAGCACATTGTAAAGAGTATGGAATCACACACACCGTTTATGATACGAATATCTTTGAAATATCTAATGATACGATACGGGAAAATTCCTCTTTTTGTTCTTATTTTTCACGTATGAGAAGAGGGGCACTCTATAATTTTGCAGACAAAGGTGGATTTACCAAAGTGGCATTGGGACACCATTTTGATGATACAGTCGAGAGCTTTTTCATGAATATGTTTTATAATGGGAGTATGAGAGCATTAGCCCCTATTTATAAAACAAGCAGAGGATTTCATCTGATACGACCACTCATTCAAGTCAGAGAATCTCAATTGCGTGCATTTGCACAAGATAATGCCTTGGATGTGATAGGAGACGAAGCGTGTCCAGCGATGCTCAAAGAGGTCAAAATGCCCCATGCTCGTGCTTCTACTAAAGCATGGTTGCATGAGCTTGAACAAGAACATAAAGATATTTTTAAAATGTTTAAAGCCTCTTTTAAACACATTCATGATGATACTTTTTTTGCTCAAGATCGTTGGATACGTGACGATATTAAAGAGTAGCGATGCACCAGTTTCATACGACAAATTCCGGAAGATTAGACAAAGTTTTAACACAACACTTAGCAGCGAGTCGTAACCAAGTAGAGAAATTAATTAAAGATGGTTTGGTCTGTGTCAATGGTGTCACTGTCACTAAGAGCAGTTTTAAGGTGCTGGAGGGAGATGAGATTGTTTATCTTTTGAAAGAGGCTGAGAAAAAAGAGGCAGTAGCGATAGATTTCGATATAGAGATACTTTATGAGGATGAAGCAATTTTGGTGGTCAATAAACCCAGTGGTTTGGTTGTTCATCCTGCCCCTTCGGTTAAAGAACCCACCCTGGTAGACTGGCTGATACATAAAGGAATTTCACTCTCTACCTTAAGTGGGCAAGAGCGTCATGGTATCGTCCATCGTATCGATAAAGAGACGACAGGTGCATTGGTCGTAGCCAAAACAAATGCTGCCCATGAAGCATTGAGTTTGCAGCTTCAAGATAAGAGTATGGGGCGTTATTATCTGGCATTGATTGATTATCCACTCAAAGAGAATATTATCGTAGATGAACCCATAGGGCGCAACCCGAAAAATAGGCTTAAAATGGATGTCATTTTTGAGGGGAGAATTGCGAAAACAGCTTTTGTTAAACTCCTCCAAAATCGTCAAAATATCGAATTGATCGCTGCGAAACTTTTCACTGGAAGAACGCACCAAATACGTGTCCATTTGAATCATTTGGGACGTCATATTTTGGGGGATGAGTTATATGGATTTAAGAGCAAAACAGCTAAAATCTCACGAGTAAATTTGCATGCCTATCTCCTTTATCTTACCCACCCTATAAGTGGGCAAAAAATGGAATTTATTGCGCCCATTTTTGAAGATATGGAGCGATACCTTTTGGATCATTTTGATCCGCGTGAGGTAGAATCGCAAATCGATCCAAACACACTCAATGCACTTTTTGCACGTGAATTTAATTAAGCAGGAACTATGCCTCATTTAAAAGTTAAACCCTTTGATACTGACTCTATGGAAGATATATTAGCCCAAAGCGGTTTTGTCACCTTTGTCGCACATGCACTCAATTGCGAAGAGAAACTCTTGGGTATCCATTATCAAGGGGAAGTTTTTTTGCTCCAACTCAAGAAAGACCCCAATGGATATTTGCTCAAGTATGAAAAAGTAACCAGACCTCTAAAGGTGCGTCTTTTAAAAGAGGCATTACAGCAGGTTGCTCAGACCTTAGAGCTTGAAGTACTCTCTTCCAATATTGCTATTTCGCAGACTAAAGCACCACTCTCTTCAGACTATTTTAAAAAGATAGAAGCATTTGAATCGATCACTTACCCTAAACAGAAGGTGTGTGTTGAGGTAGGATTTGGAAGTGGAAGACACCTTTTGCATCAAGCGAAAAAAAATCCTGATACCCTGTTTATAGGCTTAGAAATTCATACCCCTTCGGCACAACAAGTTCTAAAACAAATAGCACTTCAAGAGATCGAAAATATTTGGGTTGTTAATTATGATGCACGACTCTTTTTGGAGATGTTGCCTTCCAATATTTGTGAAAAAATTTATGTACATTTTCCTGTACCATGGGATAAAAAACCACATAGACGGGTGATAAGTCCAAGCTTTTTAGAAGAGTCTTTGCGGGTATTGAACCCTGGTGGACAACTCGAATTGCGTACAGACAGTGATAATTATTTTTGGTATTCCTTAGAAACATTTTTTGGGGTACCAAAAGTAGAGGTAACGGTACGTAAAAATGAAGCACTAGAAGTAACGAGTAAATATGAAGCAAGGTGGTTGAAACAAGAAAAAGATATCTATGATGTTTATGTAAAAGCGACTGAACTTTCTTCTCCAAAACCAGACCCGCTCGAGTTTAATTTTAATGGTGTAAAATATACAGTAGATATAGAAAATCGTTTGCCAAAAGATGCGTTGGTATTTGAAACCTATTTTGTCCATTTTGAACGCGTCTATAAAATAGACGGACAGAAGTTTTTACTCAAGGCAGCCTTTGGAAGCTTTGATAGACCTGAGCACAAATATATTTTACTTGAAGCACAAAGCTGTAGCTATTTTGCCTCTGAACCAGTAAAAACAAGCGTCAATTATCTAGCGCATCAGACGATCGTAGAACAGTTGATGCAAACACAAGGAGCCTAAATGTCTAATGTGATTCAAGCTTCACATTTAACGCTAACCTATCCAGGTGCTAATGATAATATCATTGAAGATGCCAGTTTTTCGATCAAAAAAGGGGAGTTTGTATTTATCACTGGACCTAGTGGTTCAGGTAAATCAACACTTCTTAAATCACTTTATGGTCAACTCAAACCTACAGATGGAAGTTTGATCGTAGGGGGGGAAGAGCTTACAAAAATCGGTACAGGTAAACTCCAAGAGCTAAGAAAACATATGGGGATTATTTTTCAGGATTATAAACTGGTTAATGAATGGACAGTGAAAAAAAATGTGGTACTCCCTTTGATGATCGCTGGGTATTCTACCGATGTTCAGGAGACACAAGCCAAAAGGCTATTGCAGCATGTTAAGATGGGAAATCATGCGGAGAAATATCCATTAGAGTTAAGTGGTGGAGAACAACAGCGTGTGGGAGTGGCAAGGGCTTTGGCAAAAAATCCGGTCGTCATACTCGCTGATGAGCCTACAGGAAATCTTGATGATTACTCTTCGAATGTGATTTGGGATTTGATGGAGAATGCATGTCAACAGCTCAATACAACGATTTTGGTGGTGACGCACAAAATTCCTACCACATTCTCTTTGCCATATAGGCATTTTATCCTCGAAAGTAAGGGTGTGTATGAAGTCCATTAAAAATCATTTGATGTTTATTTTGCCATTGATGGCGATTTTATTGGGGATTGAATTTTATCTTGTGTTTGAAAGAACGACTGTCAGTTTCGAACGGGGATTGAAAGAGGGATATTCGATGTTAGCTGTCACAAAAAGCCCTATGGAACTTTCTGCGTTTAAAACACTCAATGGACATGTCAGCAGCATAGAAGAGATTAAGAGAGAGGGGATCGTGTTGCAAGTTACCCAAGGCGAAAAGCAAAGTAACAGTAACGAGATACTTGCAGAATTGCCCTATTTTTACAACGTAAGGTTGGATGCATATCTACATATGTCCGAGGTAAACCAGATCAAAATAGATCTTGAAAAAGATGCAGCGATTAGCAGAGTCGAAACATTTAGTAATAGCTATACGTCAAGTTATAAACTATTTATTTTAATTAAATTAGTACTCAAAGCATTTATTATTTTTATGACATTAGTGAGTCTCTTTTTGATTGTAAAACAAATGGAGATATGGAAGTATGCACATAAAGAGCGTATGCAAGTGATGGAGATCTTTGGTGCGCCGATGATGTTAAGATCGGGGGTATTGTTCAGGATCGCTTTTATCGATGCATTTTTTTCAACGCTATTTGTTTCGATTGCTTTTCTTTATATGAAATTTGCTTGGGCTCCTAAAAGTGGTATTGAGATTATGATGGAAAAGCAAGATGCACTTTTTAGTATGGGAGATATTGGGATTTTACTTTTTTCTTCTTTGTTTATTGTCATTGTGGCTGTATATAGTGTCGCATTTAGCAATAAAGGGGTGCAAGGGTGAAGTATTTCATTCTGGTTTACTTTTGTAGTATCACGTTTTTACATAGTGTGACTACGGTAACCAAAATTGCTGATTCTCAAAAAAATCTTTCAGCGACTACTAGAGCCCAAAAAGATACCAATAGACAATTAGAGAAAATCGCTCAGGATATACAAACTGCCGAAAAAGATATCGTGGCACTTGAACAAAAAATATCCGAACTTGAAGAGGATCAAAAAAACTTTGAAGAAAAATACGGTGTGTTAAAACAAGAGTTAAAAGATTCTGAGAATGATTTGATTCAAACCAATCAAATTTTGACTCAAAAACACAAGCGATTTATCTCTTTGCTCTCTGAACAATTTGCGATTGTTTTTGCGATGGAGCAATCACACGAACCGACCAGAGAATCGATCCTTTTAGAAGAGGTATATAAAGCTTATCAAAAGCAAAATACTAAAGTGTTAGCAACAATGAAAAAAGATATCGCTGGATTAAAAAAAGAAAAAGAGAATAAAACGTATCTACGCAATAAAACAAAAAACAATATAGAAACTATCGTTAAGCAACGTAAAGAGTATGAACGTCAAAAGAGTAAAAAAGAGCAATTAAGAGAAATTCTGGCTAAAGATGAAGAGAAATACAATCAACAACTCACTAAGATCGTAGATAAGCAA
>JBEAQM010000152.1:0-5196 GCA_041163845.1 Pseudomonadota bacterium
CGATACGTATCCGTCTTACGCCGCGGATGAGGCTCATTTTTTTGAGTAAATTTGCCATCGAAGTCCCATGATCCCTTCCATAACTGCCAACATTGGTACCCGTAAGGATAAATTCTCCAAAACCATTGGCTGCAAGTTTATTGACCTGAGTTAAAATCGTCGCTTCTGTATGAGAACGGGCATCTCCTCTGACAGAAGGGATAATACAGTAAGAACATCGAAAATCACACCCCTCCTGAATCTTAATGAATGCCCTGCTTTTACCGATAAACTCTTCTACAATCGTCGAGTCGATATGGGCTAAATCACCGATCTGATAAAAAGGGTTTTGCTCTTGAAGGATGGCATTAATCTTCTCTTTCTCTGAGTGTCCCATCACCCCAAACACTTTTTTGTCTTCAAATAAAGACTCCCCTTTAGAGTGGGCACCACACCCAGCAAGGACCACTTTAGCAGAAGGATTTTTTCGTTGTATAGCATTGATATAATTTCGTACTGAAGAGTCTGCGCCGTTAGTGACGGTACAGGAATTGACTACGATAATATCTGATTCGTTTTCGTCATCCGTGAGTTGAAATGATTTGAGTTTTGACATCATCACTTGGGTATCAAACTGGTTCGTTCGGCACCCAAAAGTTTTGAAGAAAACCTTTTGCATCAATAGAGACCTTTAGGGATCACTTGATCCAAATCAGGGTCCATCTCTTCTGGCTGAATCGCTTTAGTATGTGTGTCAAGATAGACAGATTGGGTTGGGAATGCCAAGCGGATATCCTCTTCTTCTTGTATACGCATAATAATTTCAGAAGAGATAGTCGATCTTAATGTCAATGTTGCATAAGAGTTTGTCAAATACCATGCAGAAATTTTCATCCCATAAGGTTCGATAAACGTTAAGATACGTGGTTCGACATTGGTGTTTTTCATTTGGTATTGGCTTCTGAGTTTATTGAGTTGTTTTCGGGTGATATCGGTATACCCTTTGGAGTATTTTTTCGTTATCTCTTTGGCAATTTGTGCTGCTTTTTGGATATTCGAATCAAACGTGATCATAAAGTCGATTCCATCCCATACCGTTTTGAGCCCTGCATGCGAGTAATTCGCGATCATATCAGTAAATATAAAATTATTAGGTATGAAGATCACACGTCCTGCACGACGATTTTTCATATAAGCCGTTAATGTGACATCTTCATGCATCGTCATACGCAACAATGAAATATCGACGATATCCCCGATATACTCTATCCCATCTCTTTGAAATTTCACGCGGTCGCCAACATGGATCGCTCCACCGATCACAATAACCACCCATCCCATCAAAGACATAAACCAATCTTTCATCGCAATTGCGATACCAGCCGAGGCAAAACCCAAAATCGTGACAAGATAACTGACATTTTCAAGATAAGCCAAAAGTAAAGTCAAAATAAGAATCGTCACAAACGTCACATTCAATGCTTTATTGATAGCATAAAACCGGTCATTGTCAGACATATACCTGCGGACAAAATATTTAATCAAGAAAAGAAGAAAAATAAAGATAACAATGATCGCCCCGATCATCATTGCTTTTTCTACTTCACGTTGAATGTTATGTTTTAAATTGAGTTCGATCTCATCAATTTTTTTACTATAAACATTTTTCGTTGTTTTAAAAATTTCAAGCACAGGGACAAACGTTCTAATCTGATCCAACGTCTCTTGGAGTTCATTGGTATAAGCCTCATTATCATTTTCAAGTGCTAAAAGCCCATTGAGTATTTGCGCTTTACTTTTAAATTTCTCCACCACATAGTTGAGCGATTCATAACGGTTGTTATACTCTTCAATATCAGATAAAAGCTTTTCTCTATACGAGAGTGCCCCTATCACTGCAAAAGGGTTTTCTACGCTAGGGACATTGTCTAAAGCTGGAGGGGTAAGAAACTTTTTAAAAGGGTCGTTCTCATACTCTTTGAGCAGTTGCAATTTACCCAAAAGGGTCACTTTCTCTTGTCGTGCATTTTGCAATGTTTCTTTCTGTGCTTTAGATTTATTGGTTATTTTTTCCAAACGGGAAATCTTCGCATCCAAAAGAACTTCTTGCTCTTCTAATTCTCTATAGGTATGATAGTTGCTATAAATTTTAGACCAGATATTATTTTCACTTAACTCTTTGTCGAGTAGATTTTTCTCCCCTATGAGTTGATCTTTTTGATCTATCTGTAGAGAAACTGGGCTCTTTTCTTGGGCTAGACTCGTATTTTGCTCTCCAAAAGAGAAGCTAAAAAATCCCAATAATCCAAAACAAACGATGACACTCTTTTTTATACTATTCATTGTGCTACTCCAAATTGAGAGAGGATCTCTTTGACT
This sequence comes from Pseudomonadota bacterium, assembly GCA_041163845.1. GTDB lineage: Bacteria > Campylobacterota > Campylobacteria > Campylobacterales > Sulfurovaceae > Sulfurovum. Next base: position 2,359 of record JBEAQM010000152.1, read on the forward strand.
TGTGATTCATCTATATCAGAAACGATCTTGTGCCCCCCTATCCCTTGAGGTAAAATAAATTTAATACTCCCCTTGGCACTTTTTTTGTCTAGCAAAAAATGGTCATAAAAAGCATCTACGTCGGTGATCTTGTAGGTTGTAGGAAGTGAAGCGCGTTCAAGAAGTAATTTTACCTCATTGGCTTCTTCTTGCGTCATTAATCCAAGCGAGACGGCTAACATATTTGCCATCACCATACCGATGGATACAGCCTCTCCGTGTAGATATGTGGTGTAATGGGTTTCATTCTCCACTACATGCCCAAAGGTGTGTCCATAATTAAGCACCGCACGGATCCCCGCCTCTTTTTCATCTTGATTGACTACCCACGCTTTGAGTTCGACACTTTTTTTGATCATCTCTTTGAGTGTTTCACTGTTGGTAAGATCCGCTGTTTGTAAAAATGTGAAATACCCTTTATCAAACATCACTGCCATTTTCACCACTTCTGCTACACCCGCAGCAAACTCACGTGGGGGTAATGTCGTCAAAAAATAAGGATCGATATAGACTGCTTTAGGTTGGTAAAACGAACCGATAAGATTTTTCCCATATTGATTGTTGACCCCTGTTTTCCCACCGACACTGGCATCGACTTGACTTAAAAGTGTGGTTGGTATTTGGATAAAATCGATTCCTCTTTGGTACAAGCTTGCAGCAAAACCTGTCATATCCCCTATCACACCTCCACCAAAGGCGATCAAGAGAGATTTTCTGTCAAGCTTATATTCAAAACACCCATTCAAAATAGCTTCTACTGTCTGCAATGTTTTATACGCTTCTCCATCTGGAATCGTCACCACATTGAGGGTCGTAGCATTGATATGCTTTAGTAAGGTCTCTAAATGAAATTTGGAGACAGTAGGATTGGTTACGATCACCACATGGGTATCAAAAGTAAGTGTTGGTAACGTATCAATAGTGATATCATAAGTTATATTCTCTGTATGTAACAGTTCGATAGGGACGATCATCTGCTAAAACCTTAGGCATGTGTTTGTTAATAGGCTTTATTTTATCTTATTTGAGATTAAGTATGTTTTAATCTGCTATTGCAAAAGGGATTAGGAGTTTTGGGTGCCTATTGGTAGTCAACAAAAAGTCTTGAATTTTATACGAAATAAGCTTTTTGATGATGCTGCTACTGAGTCGCTCTTCAAAAGGGGCTATTTGGAGGATATTATCTTTAAAAGAGAGTTCTCGTATCGGATTGGCGATTTTTTTCTCTATTTGGATGTTCATATTAAAGATTTGTGTAAGGGTCTCATAGTGTTCAATCACCATTTTCTTACTCTCAAAATCCCCTTCTGGATCGAAATCAGCCAAGGTAAGCTCAAGTCCCAATGATTCTGAAAGGTCAAACGCCGTAGTAGAAATTGATTCCATTTTTTCATTTTCACTCATCAAGACGATAGCATTTTTGATATTGTAAAGCAACTGCTTATCCCCAAACAAAAAGACCAGTTTTTTCAACAGATAAAGTCTCTCTTTAAGCTCATCGGCTTCAAAAGTAGGGATACTGTTCATGACTAAACCGATATTGAATTCATGGATATCATCTTCTACCAATCGTTTTATGTCACCATTTTGATAAAATACCGAGATATTAACACGCTCTGAACCGTGTGTTTTGAGCTCATCGATCAGCTCAAAATTATTTGGATGAATGATACGGACAAAAAGTTCTTTATCTTCAAGCCTTTCCATAAGATAAATCGCTTGCTTTAGGTAAATAAGTGCCTCTTTATGATCGTGTTGCATATCGATCAAAAGATAGATATTTTTACCAAATGGCTCAGGGAAAAGACCGATTCTTTTATTGATCATTTTGTAGACACCATCAAGTACTAGGGGCTTTCCCACGATCAAAAGCGTATCATTGGGTCGAATCATTGTAGCATTGGTAGGGAGAATCTGCTTATCGTTTCGATAAAGGGCAGCAATTTTCCATTTTTTTTGGAGGATTGAGCCGATATGTCTATAGGCATAGGTACTTCCAAAAGGGACATGTACCTCCATGATCTCCCCCTGCCCTAGTCCTACATTTTGTGCGATCAACGGTACATTGGGGAGCTCATCATACAAATGGACTGCGATCAACTTATCGCTATGTACGATCGTGACATTTTCATGGATCTCTTCAAACGCTTTATCTTCCCATTGATTGACGAGCACTACACGTAATTTAGGATCAATTAGGGCAATATTTTTTAAAGCGTAGGTAGCATCTTCCAAATCTTCCATTACAATGAAAATATTGGAAAATTTTGCCGATTCCATAATGCGATTTAATTTTGAAAAACTTGTTGGGTCAGCATCAATGAGTGTAATATTATTGGCTATGTTTTCTGGTACGGTATCTGCTTTATAACAAGCCACATAATAATGGTTTTCGGCAACACGATTTTTACTAATCCATTCAATAAAATGTTTAGCGATACTACCACTGGCCAAAATAAGTATATTTTTGATAATAATCCTTTAGGATATAGACTAGATGAACTATCTGTGTGTTTTCTCTGATTTAAAAAATCTAGATATACTTTCATCAAATTTTTGGAGGGTATTATAACACAATGCAATTTCAGATAGATAAAAAAGACGCGAATGCACGCGCTTGTACGATCCAAACAGCACATTCTACGATACAAACCCCAGTATTTATGCCTGTAGGTACAGTGGGTGCAGTCAAGGCACTTGATGCGACCGATTTGAACACATTTTTAAAACCTGAAATCATTTTGGGTAATACGTATCATCTTTATATTCGCCCAGGAGACAAGACCATCAAAACGATGG
>JBEAQM010000153.1:0-12161 GCA_041163845.1 Pseudomonadota bacterium
TCTTTCCCTACTTGTTCATGGGTTAAACCAATCTGCTCAAATGTCTCCGTATCCATAAACTGAAGAAGCTCTCCATCATCATAAAGGTATTGCATTGTTTTTTGTTGCAATTCAGGAACTTCAAATTTATCACCTGCGTGAATTGTTTTTTCGATCACTTTTCCTGTTTGAAGATTTTTAATCTTCACTCTCACAAAGGCAGCACCTTTCCCTGGTTTTACATGTTGAAATTCGATAATTTTAAAAGGGTTTCCATCGATCTCAAGTCTTGTACCCTTTTTGATATCTCCCATACCAATTGTAGCCATTTTAGCTCCTTAAAAATAATGAAAGAGATTATATCAGATGATTGATTAAAGGGGGAAGAGAAGGCAGAGAGCCATACAGTAGCTCTCTTATCAAACTATCTATTTAGTAATAGACACATTTTTATGATCCATAGTACACTCTTTTTGATCAAAGTCCATTGCTTTAGCATTATCCATCAATACTGGTATAAAAAAGAGTGAAACAAAGACTGCAGCAACCGTTCCTGAGATCAAAGCAACACCAAGCCCCCCAAACACTGGATCGCCAGCAAGTAAAGCAGATCCTAAAATAATTGCTACCGCCGTTAATGCAATCGGCTTAGCTCTTGTAGCCGCTGCTATAGCGATGGCATGACGTTTTTTGATCCCTTCACACTCCATCAAAGATCTAGCAAAATCGATCAAAAGTAAAGAATTGCGTGAGCTAATTCCGATCAATGCAATAAATCCAATCAATGATGTGGCTGTTAAGAAAAATGTTTCGCTTGTAAAGAAATTGGCTACCCAGTGCCCTACGATTACCCCGATCAATGAGAGAAATGATCCTAAAAGGATAATCGCACTCAAAGCGAAACTTTTATAATAAATGACCAATAACAAAAAGATTAAAATTAATGCCGCAATAAATGCTGCACCTAAATCACGAAATGTATCTAATGTCACTTTCATTTCTCCATCCCAACGTAATAAAAATCTATCGTGTGTCTTTTTATCTTCTAGCACCAGATCAAACATATAGGTAGAAATTGGTGTTTTTGAGACAATATAATCATTCTCAAATTTTTCTATCATTTTTTCTCTTGCATCTAGAAGTGGATATACCTGTGAAACCATATCTGTCTCAGCAACAACATTGACAAGACGCGTAAGATCTTTATGCATAATCATTGGATTGGATTTCACTTTACGGATATTGACCACTTCACTTACGGGGACCATCATCCCTTGCATATTCATTAAATTGAGCGAAAGTAATTTACTTTCCAATGCATCTTGAGATGACATATTGATCATTTTACTTTCATTGTCTAAGATTAAAAATATAGGTATCTGGTCTGGTACATTTTGAGAATTTTTATGTGCGATCATCATCCCTTCAAAAGCTAAATACAAAATATTATTGACTTGCTCTACACTTAAACCACTTCTTGATATCTTCTCTTTGTCTGGTATCAGCTCATATTTATCAAACAAATCATCTGCTAAGATATCAATATCTACCAAGCCATCTGTTTCATTCAAAATATCAGCTACTTGCGTAGAGATCGTACGCATTTGCTCCAGATTTTGCCCTTGTACTTCTACTACGATGGATGCCATTGTTGGTGGACCGGAGGGTTGTTCAACAAATTTTATATTGGTACCTTTTGTCAAATTTGAACACGCTTTTTTTATTTCTGGCCTGAGTCTTTTGACCATTAAAAATGATGGTTCTTCCCGATGATGCTTATCGGTCAAATTGACTGCAATTTCTGCTACATTTTCAGTACGTTTCATACTTGCACCTTTGACTAAACCTGCATAATCAAGGGGAATACCTTGTGCCATGAATATTTCGATATTCATCACTTCTTGTTCTTGCTTCAAAAAGTCCACAACACATTCACTCACCTCTTTAGTTTGTTCAATGGATGAACCGTTAGGAGTGTCTATATAAATCGAAAAGGTATTGTCACTTTTCCCTGGTAACATTTTGGCTAACACCAATTTAGTCGGGAACATCATTAAGGAAAGAAAAAAGGCTAACGTCGTAAGAAAGATCACTAAACTTTTTTTGAATTTACTATCAAGAATAGAATAAATAAAATTTTCAAGATTTTTCATAACTATGAATCCTTCTTTGCTGTATTTTCATGCATATCATGGTGATGGTTTGGCTTTTTCAATAATTTCAAACTTAAATAAGGGGTAAAAATATAAGCGACAAAAAGTGATGCAATCAATGCAACAGGAACATTATAAGGTATCGGCTTCATAAACGACCCCATCATCCCTCCTACGAATGCCATTGGGACCATTGTCAAAATAATCGCTAAGGTAGCAACGTTTGTTGGTGCACCTATCTCATCTGTTGCTTCTATCAAAAGCGCATCCATCTCCTTCTCTTCTACCCCATGACTATGAAGGTGCCTATGAATATTTTCTATTACAATAATCGCCGCATCAACCAACAATCCCAAAGAGAGAAGCAACGCAAAAAGGGTAATCCGATTCATCGTTTGTCCAGACATCCAAGCCACAAAAAGTGTGACTGCCAAAATGGCAGGGACAGTAAAGGTAACGATCATAGACTCTCGCCACCCCAATGCAAAAACCAACATCAAGGCGATAATTACAATCGTGATAATCAGGTGATGCATCAATTCATTAACCGCTTCATTTGCACGTTCACCATAGTTACGTGTGACAATATATCCCATACCGAGCCTTTCAAACTCATGCTTATGTGCGTTTAAAACCTCCAAAACATCTTCAGCTACAAAAACCGCATTGGTTCCTGCAAGCTTGGCAACCGTTAATGTAATTTGTGTTCTTTCATCATTCATCTTGCTACTTAGATGTTCATCATCATTTTCTTTTGATGTTTTCTCTTTAAAAAGAATACTTGCGGTTTGAAAATTTTGGATATCAATGCCAGATTCAACCGATGCAACATCTTTCAAATAGACTGGTGAACCCATATATTGGGCTACCATGATATTTTTCACATCCTTAACACTTTCGATCGCATTTTTTACCCCAAAAATAATTAATTTATTCTCTTCTGTTCGTCCTTTAATGTCCGGCACATTGACTGCGACAGATTGAACCGCTTGCATAATTTGTCCGAGTGAAAGATGATACGCTTCAAGTTTTCCCATATCGACTTGAATATTGTATTGCTCTTTGCGAGCTCCTTTTAAAGTAGTTTTTGCCACATTGTCAATAGCATTAATTTTTTGTTGTACTGTTCTTACGACTTTATAAAGTGCTACTTCATCTACAGAACTTTGATCTTTAGGATAAAAAGAGACTGTTACAATAGGAATATCGATATCGATATCAAAAGGCTTCACGATTGGTTGCATCACCCCTTGAGGCATCATATCCATATTTTGCATCACCTTATCATAAAGCTTCAAATTGGAATCTTCTCTATTCTCCCCGATATAGTACATGACATTTACCACACCTACATTGTCCATTGACATACCGTAAACGTGCTCTATTCCTCTTACTTCACGTAATTTACGCTCCAAAGGTTTAACGATGACATTTTCGATCTCTTTTGGTGTTGCGCCAGGTAAAGCGACCATGACAGCACCACCAGAAATAGCGATCTGTGGATCTTCTTCTCTTGGCATAGTAGACAAAGCCATATACCCAAGAATTAACAATGTAGTACCCAATACGACTGTAAGAGGGTTGTATAAAAAACCTTTTGCTAATTTTCCAGCGATATTAACAATTTCGTATTCTTTTTTTGCTTTCATTTTTATACTACCCTACCCTATACATTCATTAAAAAAAATTATTTTATTATACAAAGTTAATACTTCAAATTTTTAGTTATAGGCTTTACAATTGTATGGAATGTGGATTTCTGTATCTATCGCAATGACGCTTATGCGTCAAAAATATAAGAGGGGGTACCATCCTCCCACAAGAAATGTGGGAAAAGGATTATTTTTCTTCTAATGCTTTCAAAGAATTTTGAATCGTTAGGGGAACAAAATAGATAGACACCAAATAGGCAAAAAGTGTTCCGCCAATAAGTGCTACCCCAAGTCCTCCAAACACAGCATCTCGTGCCAAAAGCGTACTTGCAAATACGATAGCCAATACTGTCAATAAAATAGGTTTTGCTCTGGTAGCTGTAGCGACGGCAATCGCTTTATTAGCACTATAGTTTTCACGCTTCATCAACTCTTTTGCAAAATCGATAATCAATAAAGAATTCCTTGAATTGATCCCAATCAAACCAATAAATCCAATGAGTGATGTGGCTGTTAAATAAAATCTATCTGCGGTCAATAAATCCATCACAAAATGTCCCCAAATGACACCAATAATAGACAAGAAACTCGACAAAACAATTGCTGCGGACAAAGCGTAACTATGATAATACACAACCATCAATAAGAAGATGAGTACCAAAGCACCAATAAATGCGACTCCTAAATCAATAAAAGTATCAATCGTAACTTTCAATTCTCCATCCCAAACAATATCAAAACTCTCTTTTGTTTTTTTATCTTCAAAATGTAAATTCAATAAGTTTGTTTTCGTAATGTCATACTGATCAGACAAAACTTCCAACATCATCTTTCTAGCATCTAACAAGGGATAAATCTGACTTTCCATATCAGTGGTAGCAAAAACTGTCGTTGTTTTTTTAAGATTTTTAGACCTGATCGCCGGAATCGTATCCTTCTCAACAACATTCACAAAATAACTCAATGGTATCGCTAAACCAGAAGGGTTCATCAATTTTAATTTTTGAGTCTGCGCCTGAATACTTTCTTTATCACCACGAAGTAAGAGTCTTGAATCCCCTCCAATTCTCACAAAAATAGGAATTTGATTTTGGGCATTCGCATCATTGATGATACCAACATCACTCCCTTCTATAGCAATATAGATCATTCTTTTAATCTGTTGCATCCCAATACCACTCTCAATCACTTTATTGTTATTAAGTACTAATTCGAATGTCTTTGTAGGTTCATCCTCCAAGGTATCTATGTCCACTAATGTTTTTTGTGCTTTTAAGATATCCGCTATCTTCTGCGCAAAAAATCTTCTAGAATCACTGCTCTTACCACCATATACCTCTACAACTACATCTGCCAATGTAGGAGGTCCAGAAGGCAATTCAACAAACTTAATATTTGCATGGTGCAAAGAACAAGTATTTTGGACTATCGGTCTGACTCTTTGAATAAATTTAAAACTCTTCTCATCTCTCTCTTCAGCTTTTTTAATATTCACCATCATCTCTGCTTGATTTTGTTCAAACTTCAAGCTACTCCCCTTCACCATACCTGCAAAATCAAGCGGTTGCCCTTGCCCCAAGAAGACTGACGTAGATAAAACAATCTCCTCTTTTTGTAAAATATTAGCGATACACGCTGTCACTTCTCTGGTATCTTTAATTGCGCTTCCATTAGGTAGATCGACATATAAAGAAAATGTATTACTATCTTTTCCTGGAAGCATTTTTGCTTTGACAATCTCCAATGGAAATGTAGCAATGGAGAACAAAAAAAGCCCAATCATCGCTGCAAAAATAATCGTTTTTTTCTTTGGATTCTCAAGGATATTCAAAATACTTTTTTCTAACATATCAATGACCTCCCTTCTTTAATAATTTTGAAACAAAATACGGTGTAAATTTATACGCTATAAACAATGATACGACTAGTGAAATAGGAACAAACACTGGAAGAGGATGCATAAACTGCCCCATCATACCACCGACAAAAAACATAGGAATAAATGTCATAATAATTGCCAAAGTAGCGATATTGGTCGGGTTCCCGATCTCATTAGTCGCTTCAATAGCGATCGTTTTTAAGCTCTTGTGTTTTGCTGATTCACTATGTAGATGTCTATGGATATTTTCGATCACAATAATCGCTGCATCTACCAACAACCCAAGAGATAACAACAGTGCAAATAAAGTGATTCTATTGATTGTTTCATGCATCAAAAACCCTGTAAACAAAGTCAAGGATAAAATCATAGGAACTGTTAAAGAAACAATCAACGCTTCTCTAAATCCCAATGAAAAAATAAGCAAGACTGAGATAATCAATACCGATATCACTAAGTGGAATACCAACTCATTTACCGCGTGATTTGCAGTATACCCATCATCTCTCGTGACAACGTAAGATACCCCTTTCTTTGCTAATTCATCAGTGATTGAGTCCAAATAAGCAAAAATATTGTTGTTAATTTCGACTGTATTTCCACCTTTGAGTTTCGAAATTGTTAACGTCAATTGCTGTTTCTCCACCGAATCTAACCCATTTAATTTGGTATAAAGTAAAGCGATTTGTTTATTTTGTATATTTTCACCTTGCTCAATCGTCCCAAGATCTTTCAAGTACACATTTTGTCCATTGTAAGAATCGATCAAAATATCGCCTACCTCTTTGTAAGATTGCACATTATTATTGATGCTAAGCGATACATAATCACCACTTAAAGTATCGGCTTGGGCTTTTGGTAACTGGAAAGTGATATTTCCCAACGCTTGTGCAACTTGTCCTAAGGTAATTTGGTAACTATTAAGTTTATCTAAATCAATCAAAACATTAATCTGCTCTTTTCTAGCACCCTTAAGGTTCACTTGCGCAACATCTTTAAATTTATTTAATTTATGCCCCAATTTATCAATCATTTTAAAAAGCTCTATTTGAGATAAGGAATTGTCTTTGGCATAAAAAGCGATCGTCGCAATAGGAATATCGGTGTCAATGTCCATCGTTTTAATAATCGGTTGCATCGCATTTTTCGGCAATAGATCAATATTTTTCATTACTTGATCATAAAGTTTTTGGTCCGATGTTTGTTTGTCTTCCCCGATATAAAATTGCACTTGTACAATTCCCAATGAATCTCTTGCGGTACTGTAGATATTCTCAACCCCTTTAATCTCATGTAATTTCTTTTCGAGTGGCTCTATGATCACTTTTTGAACCTCATCGGCTTTCGCACCAGGAAGTGGCACAATAATCGCTCCCCCCGAAACAATAATTTGAGGGTTTTCTTCTCTAGGCATCACTTGCAAACTAAGCAAACCAACAAATAAAATAGCAATAAAGACAACAAATGTCAGTGGATGTGAGATAAATGTATTGGCTAATTTACCAGCGATATTCAATCTTGTATTTGATTCCATTTTATCTCCTTAAATCTTTTCCAATTGCAAGTTGCAGTTGTGCAGAAGTCAACGCTTTCATATATTCACTTGTAATCACATCCCCTTGTGCTTTGAGCATATTCTCAAAACTCATCAACAAATACATCATATTGGTTCTGAATTTCAAATTATTTTTATAGGTCTCTTCTGTTTCTGCCAAGATTTGTTCAGCCATCTTTTGTGTTTTTTGTTTCTCTACTAAATTTTCTTTTAATGATGTGTATTGCGAAAAATACTTCTCTACTTCCAACAAAATTCCCTCTTGCATTAAACTTTGATATTCGACCGTTTTTGCATGTTCTAATTTTGCTTTTTCTCGTTTGCTCTTAGACAACCCACCATCAAAAAGAGTGTATTCTAATTGCACCGCCACGACATAATTATCTTTATCTTCTGCCATGCTCAACTGATTATCATTAAATCCATATTCGGCATGCAACCCCACAGTAGGGTATAAACTCGCATTTTCAAAATCGACTTTTTTACTCATGGTTTCTTTGTTTTTCTCGATCCAAGTAAGGTCATCTCTATGCTCAAGTGCCACTTCTTGTAAACTTGTTAATCCCATCGTATTTTCAAAAGAAACAAATTGATTGACATTGTCGATCTCTTTGTCCCCTGTTAAAAATTTTAAATAGGCTAAAGCCAACTTATATTGCGTTTTGGCTTCATTTCGTTTGGCAATCAGCGCAGAATACGCCATTTGAGATTGAGACACATCGAGTTCTCTAGCCAATCCGTTATTGAATAAATCCGTCGATAAAGTTTCAAATCTTTTCGTAATGACCAACCCATTTTCAGTCAAATCGATAAACTTTTTAGCTGCCACTGCCCCATTGTATGCCTTGATCACTTCAAGCCCAATCGCTTTTTCGTCTAAAGAATATTTTGCTTTATTCGCTAAGATTTGTAACTCAGCCATCGTCTTCGCACTGTCCAATTTAAATCCAGTAAACAGAGGCACTTCATAGACGACTTTAGTTTCAAAATTTGTTCTTGCTTCTGGATAATTAAGTAGTGCCGGTTCATGTAAAAAATTACTTTGACCAAATTCATTTGCAGTAATTCCATCAAAACCAAAATCCATTAAAGAGGCTTCTCTTGAAGACAACTTCATCCCAAAAACGTGGAGCGGATTATTGCTATTGCTTACCGTTTCTTTGAAATTAAAACTACCCATATCATAAGACTGTGCCTCTTTGAGATTTTGTTCCGAGACACCGATGTCATATTTCTTCGCTTTTAATTCTTTGTTGTTCTGAATGGTTTTGATCAATGCTTCTTGAAATGTGATCGTTTTAGAAAATAATGAGGTCGCTATAAGGGTCAATACTATACTTTTTTTCATAAAATTTCCTTATTTTACAATTAATTAAATATTATAATATAGCAAGAAAACTTAATGGCTTATTAAATAAGATAAAAATAGTATTATTTATGTTGTTAGTAGACTAAGGGTAAAATATTGTGAAGGGATAGCAGCCTTTCAGGGTTGCTATCTAGTCGCTTATAATGTAGCGTGGCTCACGCTAATACAGGCTTTAAGTGCGGCAAGTTCATCGATCACTTCTTTCGTGACAGGATCATCCACACGTACCACTGCCAATGCTTGTTTTTTCGTATCTCTTCCAAGTCTAAAGTCAGAGATATTAATGCCATGCTCAGCCATAATTCTACCCACATCCCCGATCACACCTGGAGTGTCCGTATTTCTGAAGAATACCATTCTCCCTTTTGGCTCCACATCTAGGATATAATCATCTATCTCAATAATACGCTGTTCAATATCATCAAACACTGTACCCTCGATAGAGATCGTTTTTTCAGATGTCGTTAATTTCACACCGATTTTGTTGGTATATCCACTGTTATTTGGTTTTGCCTCTTTAGCAATCTCTATCCCACGCTCATTCGCTACAAACTCTGCATTAACATAATTGATTTGATCCCCTACCGATTCGGTCAATACTCCCACTGTAGCAAATGTAGCCATAGATTCTAAATGATCGGCTACAGGACCTGCCGCAGTCACTTTAATAGACTTTACAGCACTTTTTGTAATCTGCGCAGAGAGATGACCCATTTTTTGGATCAATTCTAAGTATGGTCTCACAAAATCAGGCAATTCATTCTCTCTAATTGGTAAATTCAATGCATTAGGATAAGAGATACCCTTCGCTGCAGCGATCGCATTTTCAGCTGCTTGCACTGCGATATTTCTTTGAGACTCTTTGGTATTGGCGCCAAGGTGAGGTGTCACTGTGACGTTATTAAGATCTAAAAGTGGGTGATCAATTGCTGGTTCTTTATTGAACACATCGATACCTGCCATCGCGATCTTCCCTGAAGTCAACCCTTCCAAAAGAGCCTCTTCATTATAAAGTCCACCTCTTGCACAGTTGATCAAGATCACACCATCTTTCATTTGAGCGATCTCTTTCTTACCTATCATTCCAACTGTTTCAGCATTTTTTGGTGTATGGATAGTGATGATATCACACGCAATGATATCTTCGAAATTTTTTGTATATTCTATATCCATATCTGTTGCTTTACGTGGATCGATATACGGATCATACGCGATGACATCCATCTCAAATGCTTTGGCTCTTTTCCCTACACGTGAACCGATATTTCCAAAACCGATAATCCCAAGTTTTTTATCTTTTAACTCTGTACCATACCAGTCTTGTCTTCTCCATACGCGATCAAGTTTCAAGTTGTTGTGCGCATAAGGAAATTGTCTAACACAAGAAAGAAGGTGAGTCATCGTAAGCTCAACAGCTGCAATTGTATTTGCCGTAGGGACATTCATGATCACGATCCCTTGTTTACTAGAACCAGGGATATCTACATTATCGACCCCTACGCCTGCACGTACGATCGCTGTTACTTTGGTAGCTTTTGCTAAAAATGCTTCATCCACATCGGTAGAAGAACGGGTAATCGCTACATCTGCTAACGGAATAAATTTTTCTAAAAGCACATCTTTTGGCTCATCTGCCGCATTAATCAATTCTATTTCACTATCATTCGCAAGAATATCTAATCCATCTTGATGGATATGATCACAAACTACTATCGTCTTTTTTGACATTTTATAACCTTTTTTTGTGAAAATAGAGTACCAAAAAGTACTGGAGATACGATCAATCGTATGAACCACCTACTAAAGGCAACTCAATATTTTAGTAACCAACGCAAAAAAGTGTATTAGGCGTCCACTTTTTACGCTGATACTATGAAGTTTTTAACTACTTATCTTTTAAATGCATCACCAAATGCATCACCAAGTGTCATACTGTCATCTTGCTCACTGTTAAGCTGATCAAGTACTTCTCTCTCTTCTTGACGTTCAAGTCTTCTGACAGACACTCTAATCTTATCTGCATTTGAGTCAATAAAGCTAATCACACCTGTGATCTCTTGCCCTTTTTCAATCTCTTCAAATTTAAGCGGGTGAAGATCTTCTGTTCTGATAAGGGCATCAATATCATTTCCAAGAGAAATAAAGACACCGAAATCTTTCTTATCTTTTACTGTACCTGTGACGATCGAACCATTTTTATGGTTTTGTGCAAAGGCTTTTACTGGTGAATCTTCTAAAGCTTTTTTGCTCAAAGAAACTTTACCTGCATCTTTATCAATTTTGATAATTTTAACTTTGACTTCATCCCCGACTTTAAGCTCAGATTTTGCATTCTTAGCTTTATCCCAAGAGATTTCTTGATTATGCAATAACCCTTCTACTGTTCCCACTTTCACAAAAGCACCAAAATCTGTCACAGAAGTGACTGTACCAGTCACTATATCACCGATTTTATGGTCAGAAGTAAACGCATCCATCGGCTTAGAAAGTAGATTTTTAAGACTTACTCTTAATCTTCTTCCTTCTTTATCGATCTCGATTACTTCCACATTGATCTCTTGATTATTCTCTAAATAATCTTTAGGATGTTTTACATTTTTATCCCAAGAGATTTCAGACACATGCAAGAATGCCTCAAGATCTTCTCCAAGGTCTACAAATACACCATAAGGCTCAATATTTGATACAATTGCCGATACAGTATCACCTACACCGATAATAGAATCAATATCTGCCCAAGGATCTGGATTGGCATCTTTAATAGAGAGAGAAAGATGTCTTTTTTTCTTATCATAATCCAATGCGATCACATTCACTTGATCACCTTCCGCAAAATACTTAGAAGGATTGACTGGACCTTTGTGTGAGATTTGTGAGTAGTGTACAAGACCATCCATACCACCCACATCTACGAACATACCATATGATGTAATCTTCTTAATCGTTCCAACCACTGGATCTTTGTTCTCAAGGAGTTCAGATACTACATCATCTGTTTTAGATTTTTCTCTATCAATCAATTCTTTTCTAGAGACAACCACAGAACCTTTTTCTTTATCTACCTTAACGATAACCGCTTTTACTTTTTTACCCATTGGGTCTGTTTTAGCAGAGAGGTAAGAGAGTGTACGTGGCATGAAAAATTCTAAACCATCGCATTCAACAACATAACCACCTTTATTGCTCTTTGTGACCACACCATCGATAATATACTCTTGTGTTTCATCGTATTCAGCGATAAACTCATTTAACGCTGCTTTATTTTTCGCTGCTTTATAAGAGATACGACCTCTTCCCATATTCAATACATCGATAGTATCACCTACAGAAAATGTAAGATTTCCTTTTGAATCTTTCAACTCATCCAGTGCTAATGTTGCATCTTTACCACCACCGATATCGATTACTGCGATATTATCTTTTTCATCTACCTTAACAACTGTACCCGTTACTAAATCATTTTTTGATTCTGATTTTTTAAACGATTCCTCAAGCATCGCCTCAAAATCTACATCTTCTATTTCGATATCTTCGAACTTCATACCTATCCTTATGTGTGCCTAATTTTGCGATA
>JBEAQM010000154.1:0-22256 GCA_041163845.1 Pseudomonadota bacterium
ATCGCAGTCAAAGATCCCCAATTTGTCAAAGAGATGGCAGCCAAATACCCTATCGTAGTGGGGATCGATGCGATCGACGGGATGGTTGCGGTAGAGGGATGGGGAGAAGTGAGTGACATGAAAGCGACGGATCTTGCACGAGAGTTTGCAGATGCAGGGGTACAAGCGATCATCTGTACCGATGTCGGGCGCGATGGGATGATGACAGGAGTGAACATCGACTTTACACTTGCGATTAAAGAAGCTTCAGGGATCGAAACGATCGCTAGTGGAGGACTCAAAGATATGAGAGATATCGAGGCACTCATCAAAGCAGGGATCGACGGCACCATCGTCGGAAAAGCATTTTACGAAGGGACGCTTGATCTAGAAGAGGCATTTAAAGTGGCTATTTAAAAAAGCAACTTTTGCGTTTAATCACAGAAGAAGAAAAACCATGAAACAAACCTATAACGAACTTACAATCACATTAGAAGAAAAATTTGTCGATACGATTGCTGATTATATCTCAAACTTTTACCATGAAGGGCTTGAACTAGGAGAATCACAGATTATCGCACGCAGCGAAGCCGATTTGACATTTGTCCAAGAGGCACTTGAGGCACTGAGTGAAAGTCTGGAGGGTCAGATCAAGATGACCTACCTCTATGAAGAGAAAGAGAATCAAGATTGGATTAAATCGTATCAAGATTCTATCGAACCTATACAGGCAGGGAAGTTTTATATCTTCCCAAGCTGGTATCCCCCTGATGCAGATCTGATCAACATCAAAATAGACCCTGCTCTGGCTTTTGGCTCTGGGCATCATGCGACCACTTTTTCGTGTCTTGGTGCGATCAGCGAATTCGTGACGAAAGAGGACAATGTAATCGATGTGGGGTGTGGCTCTGGGATCTTAGGTTTGGCGTGTAAAAAACTCGGCGCTTCTGTCTCGCTTTGCGATACCGATCCACTCTCAGTCGAAAGCTGCAAAGCCAATTTCGCACTCAATGATGAAACCTATGACGCACTCTGGGAAGGCTCGGTCAACCAAACCGATAAAATCTACGATGTCGTTATCGCAAACATTATCGCGGATGTGCTAAAATTCATCGCAAAAGAGTTAAAATCTGCCTGTAAAGAGAACGGGCTCTTGATTCTTTCAGGAATTTTAGATAAAAAAGAAGCTTCAGTGATGGAGTCATTCAAAGAACTAACCTTAATCAAACGTACACTCAAAGATGAGTGGGTGACACTGGTATATAAAAAAGAAAAACATGGCTAAAATTGCACCAGTGCAATGAGCCCTCTGCTGAAGAGAACTCAGCGTTAGCGTAGTGAACTGGACTTTGTTCATTTTGCGTTATAATAAATGTAGACACTGGTATATAAAAAGGAAACACATGGCTAAAGAACCAAAAAACAATAACCAAAACAATAACAATAATAATTTTTTTAACAATAACCCACTTTTGGCGTTTGCACTTTTCTCTATCGTCATCATTTTTATCTTCAAATCATTTGTAGGTGAAAGTAGCGGTGGATTAGGTGCGATGCTTGACAGCGGCAACAACATCACGCAAACCAAAAGTGTCAAATACTCTGAGATCAAAGCACAAATCAATTCAGGAACGATCACTTCAGTCAAACTTACACCTAACACTATCGAAGCGATCTCAGAACAAGAGGGGCGTAAAACACGTTATGTGGCACAAAATGTACCCACTTACGATCAAGACCTCATCCCATTGTTAGAAGAGAAACATATCACTTATGAGGGGATTATGGGGGGAGGATTCTTCTCTGATTTGCTTGGTTCCCTGCTCCCTATCTTGATCTTTTTTGCGATTTGGATTTTTCTGGCGAGAAAAATGTCTAAAGGGATGGGTGGTAGCATTTTGGGTGCAGGAAAAGCCGACAAACTTATCAACTCTGAAAAACCAGATACGAAATTTAACGATGTGCAAGGGGTCGAAGAAGCCAAAGATGAAGTCAAAGAGATCGTCGACTTCCTCAAATACCCAGAGCGATATATCGAGCTGGGAGCGAAGATCCCTAAAGGGCTCTTGCTTGTAGGACCTCCTGGTACGGGTAAAACCCTTTTGGCTAAAGCAGTGGCTGGAGAAGCTTCTGTCCCGTTCTTCTCGGTAAGTGGTTCAAGCTTCATCGAAATGTTCGTCGGTGTAGGGGCAAGTCGCGTGCGAGACCTCTTCACCCAAGCCAAAAAAGAAGCCCCTTCGATCATCTTTATCGATGAGATCGATGCTATCGGTAAAAGCCGTGCCAGTGGAGGACAACTAGGAGGCAATGACGAAAGAGAACAAACCCTCAACCAACTGCTTGCCGAGATGGATGGGTTTGGGAGTAACACACCTGTCATCGTACTCGCAGCAACCAACCGCCCAGAGACACTCGATGCTGCACTCCTTCGTGCAGGACGTTTCGACAGACAAGTACTCGTAGATAAGCCCGATTTTGATGGGCGTCTTGCTATTTTAAAAGTACACTCCAAAGGGGTCAAGCTCTCTAGCAATGTCGACATGGAAATCGTAGCCAAACAAACCGCTGGACTTGCCGGAGCTGATCTAGCCAATATCATCAATGAAGCGGCTTTATTGGCTGGAAGATTTAACAAAAAAGAGATCGAACAATCTGACCTTTTAGAGGCGATCGAACGTTCGTTTGTGGGACTTGAGAAGAAAAATAGAAAAATCTCTGATGTCGAAAAGAGGATCGTAGCCTACCACGAAAGCGGTCATGCCTTGATGGCAGAACTTACCGAAGGTGCCACGCGGGTCACAAAAGTGTCGATCATCCCCAGAGGACTTGGCGCTTTGGGCTACACGCTGCACCTTCCTGAAGACGAAGAGCGTTTCTTAAAACAAAAACATGAATTGATGGCTGAAATCGATGTATTGCTTGCAGGTCGTGCGGCAGAAGATGTCTTCATCAAAGAGATCAGTACAGGCGCAGGAAATGACCTTGATCGTGCTACAGCGATCTTGAAAGATATGATCTCGGTGTATGGTATGACCGATGTGGCAGGGCTGATGGTACTCTCTCGTAGCCAAAACTCTTTCCTCGGGGGAGGAGCGGTTTCGACAGACTATAGTGAAAAAATGGCAGAAGAGATGGATAATTTCATCCGCAACACACTCAGCGAACGTTATGCATATGTCAAAAAGACACTCCACGAATACCATGGTGCGATCGAAAATATGACAGCAGTGCTTCTAGATGCAGAGGTGATCGAAGGGAAAAAAGTGCGCGAGATCATCGACACGTATGAAAAAGAGAACAACCTTCCAAGTCGTCTCGCACACATGGCAAAAATAGCCAAATTAGAAGCAGAAAAAAAGAGTGAGGGATAACCCTCTCTCATCATTTGCTTTTATTGGTGAAATACTATATAATCACAAAAAATTCAAAGGAGAGATTTATGAAATCGATCATTCACCAAAATAACATCTTTAAAAACGATTCTACTCTCCTGCTGCACTTACTCTAATACCCCCATTTTACATTTTTAGACACGCTATTTCTAATAAGAATACGATAAAATTAGACAATTTCCAGCCTTAGGGCTTTTTTATAATAAGGTTTACAACAATGCAAACAAATACCATTAAAATATTTGACACGACATTAAGAGACGGTGAGCAAAGCCCTGGTGCTTCGATGAACACCGAAGAGAAGATCCAAATCGCTGCACAATTAGAGCGTTTGGGTGTAGATATCATCGAAGCAGGATTTGCTGCAGCCAGTCCAGGCGACTTTGATGCGATCGATAAAATAGCACAAAGAGTCTCCCAATCGACAGTATGTTCTTTGGCGCGTGCGACCGATGCGGACGTCAAAGCGGCAGGAGAAGCCATAGCCAAAGCAAAGATGAGACGTATCCATACGTTTATCGCCACTTCACGCATCCACATGGAACACAAACTTAAGATGCAGCCAGATGAAGTGATCAAGCGTGCGATCAGGGCAGTCGAATATGCTCGTACTTTCGTCGATGATGTCGAGTTTTCGTGTGAAGATGCAGGGCGTTCAGATATAGGATTTTTAAAAGAAATCTCTGATGCGGTCATCGCAGCGGGGGCTACGACGATTAACTTGCCAGATACCGTAGGGTTTAGACTCCCTTTTGAAATTGGTGCGATGGTCAAAGAGATGAGCGAATACACCAAAGGCAGAGCGATCATCTCTGTGCATAACCACAACGATTTGGGATTGGGTGTTGCCAACTCCTTAGAAGCGGTGATGAATGGTGCAAGACAAGTAGAATGTACCATCAATGGATTGGGTGAAAGAGCAGGGAATGCCGCTTTAGAAGAGATCGTCATGGCATTAAAAACACGTAGCGATATCTTTCAGGAGTATACGACCAATATCAATACCAAAGAGATTTATCCAACGAGCCGTTTGATCGCCAATATCACAGGGATAGAGCCGCAACCAAATAAAGCGATCGTAGGGAAAAATGCTTTTGCACATGAGAGTGGTATCCACCAAGATGGGATGTTAAAAAACAAAGAAACCTATGAAATCATTCGTCCAGAAGATATCGGTTTGGATATGACCGACACATTGGTCTTAGGAAAACACTCTGGGCGTGCTGCCTTTAAAGACAAGTTGGCAAAATTAGGGTTTACCTTAAGCGAAGAAGCCTTGAATGCTTCATTTGAACGGTTTAAGATTATGGCAGATCGCAAAAAAGAGATCTACGATGATGATGTAAGAGCATTAGTCACCGATGAGATGACCTCTGCCCCAAAAATCTTTGAATTAATCTCTTTACAATTGATGGACTGCTCCAATGGTGTCCCTTCAGCGGCCGTTAAAATCAAAAAAGAAGATGATGAGATCATCGATGCAGGGATCGGTGAAGGGACCATCGATGCGATTTTTAAAACCATCGATAGAATCTCTGGCTATGAAGGTCAATTGATGGACTATAAAGTCAAATCGGTCAGCGAAGGGAAAGACGCCTTAGCCAATGTAACGGTCAAAGTCTCCTTTAATGGTGAGCCAGCGATCATCGGTCATGGTCTTAACATCGATACGATGTTGGCATCTGCTAGAGCCTATATCGGCGCACTCAACAGCTATTTAAGCATGGCAGGAAAACTCAAATCACGCCATAGCGATAGCAATAGGACAGTTTAAGTAGGAAGTAGGAAGTAGGAAGTAGGAAGTAGGAAGTAGGAACTTTTTACTTTCTTTGCCTTACGGAAGACTTAAATATCATTCTAAACCTAAATCCAAAAAGTATCTTCATTAAAATAGAAGCATTGTTTTACAATGCTTACGAAACCGCCTACTTTTAGAACTACATATATTTGTGTAACACGGCTGGGATAGTGATACTCCCATCTTCTTGCTGATAATTCTCCATGATCGCGATCAAGGTTCTTCCTACCGCCAATGCCGAACCATTAAGTGTATGGACAAAGCTGTTTTTATCCCCATCTTTAAAACGGATTTTCGCACGTCTTGCTTGAAAGTCTCTCGTGTTTGAGATAGAGGAGATCTCTCTATATTTTCCTTGTCCCGGGAGCCACACTTCTAGATCGATCGTTTTGGCTGCAGAGAAACCAAGATCACCGCCACAAAGCTCTACTACTCTATGGGGAAGCCCCAATGCGGTGAGGATATCTGAAGCATTCTGCACCATCATTTCAAATACTTCATCACTTTTTTGTGGATGAGCGATCGCAACCATCTCTACTTTGTCAAACTGATGTTGACGGATCATACCACGTGTATCACGCCCTGCAGATCCTGCCTCTTTTCTAAAGCATGGCGTGTAGCCTGTCATCAAAAGCGGCAGCTCTTTTTCACTCAAGATCTCATCATGATACATATTGGTCAAAGGGACTTCTGCGGTAGGGATCAGATAGAGATCTTCATCTTCTACTTTAAACAGATCATCCCCAAATTTAGGCAATTGTCCTGTCCCTTGCAGCATCGCCGCATTGTTCATAAAAGGGACACAAAACTCTTGGAACCCTTTGATACCATTGGTATCTAAAAAAAAGTTAATCAATGCTCTTTCAAGTTTGGCTGCTTCAGGACGAAGTACTGAAAAACGACTTTTTGCGAGTTTTACCCCACGTTCAAAATCGATCCATCCATTGATCTCTGCAAGTTCCCAATGCTCTTTAGGCTGAAAAGAAAACACTTTAGGCTCTAGTACTTTACGAAGCTCTACATTCTCCTCTTCATCTGCCCCTTGTGGAACACTCTCATCTGGGAAATTAGGGATCGCTAATGCGATAGCATCGACTATCTCTTGTGCTTGACGCGCCTTTTCTTGCAGAGGTATCATCGCCTCTTTGTTCGCATCTAGCTTTGCTTTAAGCGCTGTGACGTCTTGTTTCTGGCGCATATATTCACCAAAGCGTTTTGACATACTATTTTGTTCTGCTTTAGCAGCTTCTAATGCTGCATTTGCCTCTTTGAGGGCTTTAAACTTTTCTTGAAGCTGGGCTAGCGTACTACTTTCAACACCTTTTTTTTGAAGTTTTGCACTCGCCTCTTCAAAATTGTTTTGGAGGTATTTGAGATCTATCATTGGTTATCGCCTTTTTTGGATCATAATAATTGAAAAAGATTATAGGGTAAGTTTGAAAAAAGTCTAATTAATAGCGCCCGTTAAGTACTTCTGTACTATACTTTTTGCAACAAAAACAAGGATTTTGAATGCCGCATAGTTTAACGATCAGAAAATGTCTTTTCCCAGCAGCAGGGTACGGAACACGCTTCCTTCCAGCGACCAAAGCCACCCCAAAAGAGATGCTTCCTATTCTCACCAAACCTCTCATCCAATATGGTGTCGAAGAGGCTGTAGAAGCAGGGCTTAATACCATGGCGATCATTACAGGTCGTGGGAAACGTGCGATCGAAGACCATTTTGACATCTCTTATGAGCTTGAACACCAAATCAAAGGGACCTCTAAAGAGTCCTTACTTTGGGATATTCGTTCACTCATCACACAATGTACCTTCTCTTACACCAGACAAACCCAGATGAAAGGGCTCGGGCATGCGATATTAACAGGTGAAACCCTCATAGGGAATGAACCTTTTGCGGTGGTCCTAGCCGATGATCTCTGTACCAATGAGGGCAAAGGGGTTTTAACCCAAATGATCCAAATGTATGAAAAATACCAATGCTCTGTCGTTGCTATCGAAGAGGTACCGATGGAAGAGACCAATAAATATGGTGTAATCGCGGGTAATCTCGTCGATGGGACCACCAATACCTATCGTGTCACTGATATGGTCGAAAAACCAGACCCCAAAGATGCCCCAACGAATATGGCGATCATTGGGCGTTATATCCTCACCCCTGATATTTTTGATATTCTCAAAGAGACAAAACCAGGCAAAGGGGGAGAGATACAAATCACCGATGCCCTTCTAGAGCAAGCCAAACAAGGCAAAGTGATCGCCTATAAGTTTGAAGGAAAACGTTTTGACTGTGGAAGCATAGATGGTTTTGTGGAAGCGACGAATTATTTTTATGGGCAAGAGCAATCTAAAGAAAATTAACCTCTGCTCTCTCCTCCAAATAGAATGTATCCTGCTGGGATGAATTGACATTGGGAGGATACCAATCGACTTTTATCTCAGGTATTATTTGGCTGTAAAAGCAAAAGAGTATTTTAATTTCCATTTAGATTTACATTATTCCACTACCCCCCTCATTTAACTCCATTACTTTTTGCTTTTACAAAAATCTTCCCATTCCCTCTCTATATAAATAATATAAAATTATAATTAAAATAACTATAATTTATTTTATTTTAAGTAGGATTACTCTATATTGTTACTATATAAATATTCTATGTTAAAGGATTTTTAATGAAAAAAGTTTTATTTTTAGGGTTGTTCGGGACTTTTGCCATGGCGGGTTTCTTTGGCAATGAAGCTGATAAGCAAGCTGCCAAAGAGCAACAAGAAAAACAAAATCTTTGTCATTTTTATGCACAAAAGCTTGATGAATACGCAAAAATAAAAAATGAAGATCCGTTAGCGAATGCTACATATCATTCCTATCAACAACGTATCGCAAAGTTTTGCCCTCATAATTTGCAATCTTAAACATAATCCTATGCCCTACTTTGGGGTATATCTTCCAATGACGCTTCGTCAACTAGAAAATCCATCCCCCTAACCCATTCTCCTCAATACCTCACAATTGTTCCATATTAACAGACAAAATTTGACTATGAATGTACAATCGTTTGTTATACCATCATGGTTATATCATTCAGTAAAATAAAGGCGTTTAAAATGGGTAAAAATATCATTCTTATCAGTGTTATGCTTCTAGGATTTTTATATGGTTCGGTAGATACTCAGCGAAAGACCCCTCCAAAAAATCTTCTCATAAATACACCCAAATACACTCCGTGGAATCCCACTATCGGACAAAAAGGGTCTGGTAAATCTTGTCAAAATGGGAGCTGTTTGAAAACCTCAAATTGTTTTACCAAAAATGGTCCAATGTTTAAATGCATCACATCATTGAGAAAAAAAATGGTAAAACATTTAAAAAAAATCTAAACACAAAGGAGACAACATGCAAAAAACTAAGATTGCGATCGTTGGAGGTGGCGTCTCTGGAGTCACTGCTGCACTCTATCTATCTCAGTATGGTATCGACGTAACCCTTTTTGAGAAAAAATCTTCCTTGGTGGATGGTCCTCCTTGGTGTCATCTGCACGCTGGAGGAAATTTGTATCGTGAAATTTCTGATCAGCAGTGCTCCAATCTACTGGAACAATCGATAGATTTTATCAAGTTTTATCCTTTTGCTGTCGATTATCGCCCCACAGTAATAGCGCTGCCTTTAACAGATGAGAGTACGCCTCAGTCACTCTTACCGAGGCTCAGATACCTTAGAAATATCTACAAAATGTTGATAGAAGAGGATAACTCCAATGGTGTTTTAGGAGACTATTGCGACTACTTTAGACTCTTCAGCCGTGAAGAGATGGAATGTTTAAAAGAAAAAGAGGTAGTCTCATCACCAATCTCTCAAGAAGAGTGGATGATCCCTGTGGCGAAACATCTAAATCTAGATGCAGTCCAATACCCACTCATCATGGTTCAAGAGTTTGGACTTAATATGTTTCGCTTGGCAAGTGCTGCGAAACTACTTTTTGCGCAGAGTGACACTACTCATTTGTATTTAAACACTACGGTTGATAGGATAGAGAAAGTGGACAACAGCTGGAAAATGAGCTTCTTGGATGAAAGAGGTAACATGCATAGTGAATCATTTGATTATCTGGTCAATGCTTCTGGATTTGAAAGTGGCAAAATCGATGATATGCTAGGTATTGATGCTAAAAGGATGGTAGAGTTTAAATCTTCCTACATTAGTGTATGGGATGAAAAATCAAATCTGAAGTTTCCTGAAATCATATTTCATGGTAAGAGAGGGACACCACAAGGAATGGGACAATTCACCCCTTATCCAGGAGGGTATTTTCAGTTGCATGGGATGACCAAAGAGATTACACTTTACGAAGATGGGTTGGTTTCGAGCAGTGATACGAGTGCACAGCCACAGCTAGGGGAAACTTTTTTGGAGAAGTTCAGGTCTGGATGGAGTGAAGATGAGATTCAGACGAGAACACAAAAAGCGATTGAACATATCGCTCGATTTATCCCTGAATTTAAAAATGCAACCGTAGGTTCAAAACCACTTTTTGGGGCACAGCAAGTTTCAGGGGAGGATATCACACTACGTGTAGGAGAAGTTGCCTTTGCTACAAAAGGATATGCGCGTTGTGAAATCATCAAGGTCTCCTCTTCGATTCAAATGGCTAAGCTTATATGGGCTGATCTCAAAAAGCATCTGCATTTAAATGCGGAGGTAATCCCTCACTCATTGGAGCAAAAGATCAACAGCTTAAATGAAAAAATTTTAAGTCAACTGGCGCAAAAGATAGCAAACCATAGAGGATATCCCGAGTCATTGGCGTTGAGAAATGTACCAAAACTACCGCAAAGGGATCATCCATTAAAGGTAGATGAGACTATACTAAACCAATCGTATGATGGATGCTCATCTTCGATCAAAAGGAGATTAAATGTTTAAAAAGTCACTCTTTATTTTACTGATGATGACGCTATCTGTTTTTTCAAAGGAGCCAACAATGCAAACAATTTATGATATTGGTGTCGAAACTATCGATGGTGAATCATTCAAAATGGCTAGATACAAAGGGAAAACACTTTTGATTGTCAACGTCGCAAGTAAATGCGGATTTACGAAACAATACGCGGGACTAGAGCGTCTCTACAAAGCGTATAAAGATCAAGGGTTCGTCGTCCTTGGATTTCCTTGCAATCAATTTGCCAATCAAGAGCCAGGTACCGAAGAAGAGATTCAAACCTTTTGTTCGGTCAATTTCGGTGTCACCTTTCCGCTCTTTAAGAAGATAGATGTCAATGGAGAAAATACGCATCCACTTTACAGGTATTTAAAAGAAGAACAAACTGGTATTTTAGGGACAGAAGCGATCAAGTGGAACTTTACAAAGTTTCTCGTAGATAAAGAGGGGAATGTAGTGGAACGATTTGGCTCCTCTACCAAACCAGAAGAGTTAACCGGTGAGATTGAGAAGCTTTTAAAGTAGTTATTGCAAAAATCTATTTCTAAAGGCTTTTGCCCCATCTTTGCTGGAGTCGACATAGTCAGAGATATCATGGAATGTAAATCTTAGTTTACTCTGCTCGATCGTCTCCATCTCTTTAACTTTATTGATATTGACCAGATAAGATCGATGGACACGAATAAAATCATACGGCTTTAAAAGCGTCTCCAGATCTGAAATTTTTTGCGCATAATAGGAAAAACCTTTGATAGAACGTAAAATCACTTCACTCAAATCTGCTTGGACATAATAGACCTCTTCCGGTTTCAAAAGGTAATAGTTTTCTCCACTCTTACTCATCAATCTCACAGGTGCATCACTCTGAGTTTCAACATTGACCCGAGCAATCGTCTCTTTGAGCTGTTCGATACTATAAGGCTTGACAAGATAACCGATCGCGCCAATGTCATACGCTTTAAGGGCATAGTTTTCATGCGCTGTTTGAAAGATGATCGCAAGCTCTTTTTGATGGTAGCGAAGTTCATACCCCAGCTCTAACCCATTGGTCTCTGGCATATTAATATCCAAAAATGCAATATCAAAGTGCGTAGACTCCACAAGCTCAATCGCCTCTTTCGCACTTTGCGCAGACGTTATCTCTTCATAGCCTAGCGTCTTAAGCATTCGTTGGAGTCTTTGACGTGCTAATGGTTCATCATCAACAATGAGTATTTTCATGACACTCTCCTATTTGAAGTAAAAATGTAGGTCTTTGGGTCTGTGTGATCTCTAAGGATCCATTGCAAAGTATAGCAAGACGTTCATTGAGGTTACTTAGCCCAGTGGAAAACTTTTTTGTATTCATGGGTTTGCCGTTGTTATGGACAATAATCGTCTTATTTTTACTTTCTATATTCAGATGTATCTCTAACCCTTTGTCTGGATACATCCCATGTTTGATCGCATTCTCCACGATAAGTTGCAAAGAGAACTTGGGCAGCATAAATGAGCCATCAGTCTCATCGATAAAGAGTTTGATTTTACCCCCAAACCGGATATTCTCCAATGTGACATAATCTTGAATATTGCGTAATTCATCCTCAAGAGGAATGAGCGGTTTTTCATCCATCGTGTTGCGCAGAAACGTAGAGATTTTTAAGATCGCAGATTCTGCTTTATTGGGATCGCTATGGACCAATTCAGCCACTGAGTTGAGTGCATTAAACAGAAAATGGGAATTGAGCTGCGTCTCTAGTGATCCGAGTCTACTTTGCAGATAGTATCTGTCGATCTCCTCTTTTTTATTTCTCATATTCACAAACCGGTAAAGAATAGCCCCCACCATATATGTCAAAAGACCAATAGTCGCTGAGATAATAAGCTGATGCGTTTGCAAAAGAGGGATCATTTTTATCTCGAACTCTTGTGCGATAAAAGTCGTTAAGAGTGTGCCCAAAAATCCGGAGGAAAAGGAGAAAAAGACTGCCATAGGGAGCCAAAGCAATTTTGAGACCCTAGGGAGGATCTTTTGGTTCATAAAGGTAATAAATATCAAAGAGAATAATGTGATGCTAAACCCAAGCAATGCACCAAAAACAATCCCATCTAACCACCCATAGGACAAAATGAGATACCCCAAAAGTGAAAGGAGTGAAGAAAAAAGAACCCCTGTAAAAAGTATATAAAGCCAATCTGATGGCTTGATTTTGAGTTCTATATCATACATTTAGCATCCTTGTGAGATTTTTGACCCCCATCATGACTCCTGGCCATCCCTGCGCAGCATATACTGTATCACCTACATGATAAAGTCCTTGGATGGGTGTGTCATTGGAAGGAAGTTTGGGAAGAAAATTTTTGATGGTCATAGCATTTCCTCCCAGTTGTGAGCGATGGATATAGCGTTGAAATGTTTTTGGTGTTGCCGTAAATTGATCTACGATCTGATCGAATTGAATATCGAGTATATCACATATCGACTTTACGAGTTCCTGCTGCAACCTCTCTTTTTGATTCTCATACGCTGACTCATCTTCCCAATATCTGGTATCGGTATGAATAGATGCCGTAATACTGTAATGTCCTTGAGGTGCCATAGCAGTGTCTCCTTTGGTAGAGAAAGAGACAAAGAGCGCATTGGAGATAGTATAAGGGTAGCGTTGCGCTTGGATCAATTGATAATGGTGATTGAAGGTTCTATCGCTTTTAATCGTCATATAAAGCATGAAAGAACTTTGATGATTATCAAGTGGTTTGTATTTAGCGTAGTATGATCTGATCTTTTGGTCCTCAAAAAGCTTTTGACTATCATAAATGGTGCTGTTTAAGATGATCTGTTTTGCTTTATACGTTTGCGTTTTAGTGTGCAAAAGATACCCCCACTCTTGTTTTTCAATTTTTTGGATGGTTGTAGATCGCTTCACTTGATCCATCCCCTTGGTGAGCTGTTCAAAGAGTGCGCTAAATCCTCCAGGTATGGTGTAGGTTTTGTTGAAGGTATATCCAAGGGCAAGTGCTGCTGTCAAAAAGTTGACCTCTTTCAAACTAGCTTGCGTCACGATGAAGATTTGTGCTTCCAAAAATTGGAGATACTCCTTGCTTAACTCCCCATAGAAACGCTCTATGAATTTTAAAGCATCGCCTTGAAGATATTTTCTAAATTTTAGCAATAGCGGAATATAGCTTAGCAGTGATGTGAGTTTTTTGATCTTAGAACGGTTGCTGTAGTAATACCCTTCTATCTTGTAAAAAGAGTCATTCAGCTGATGGACGAGTTTCCAAAAATCATCATGATGACTATGGGGATAATTCGCATGCAACTCTTTCAAAAAACGGTCAAGATCTTTGTATCGTGAAGTTCTTTTGCCATTATGGATCACGGTGATAGCTGGCTCTGTTGGTATGAGGGTGGGTTGAACGCCTATGGTATCAAATATCTCTTTGAGTGGATGCCCCTCTTGATACCCTACAAAGGTCGTCGCTCCAGTATTGTATCGATAGCCATGATGGGTAAAAGTAGAGCTGCATCCTCCCAGATAGGGCTCTTTTTCAAACAAAATAGTCTTATACCCTTTAGCATGAAGATACGCGGCAATCGTACTTCCGCCAATTCCAGAACCTACAACCGCATAATCGATCATGCACCCTCTTTCATCTCTTCGTAAATATCACTCAGGCATTGGACAAATCGCTCATCATCATTGGGTGCTTTTGCCACACGATACACTTCAAAACCAAGCTCTTGGGCCACTTCTCTATACTCAACTTCTAATTCAAATTCAGTCTCTGAGTTGTCTATGGTAAATGCGATAGGATAGATAATCACCTTCTTCTTGGTTAGACTTTTGAGTTTGTCATCTAGATAAGGACGTATCCACTCAAGTGGTCCAAGTCTAGACTGATATGCCAAATGCGTCTTATGAAAATGGATACCTGCACGCTGAAGCGCTTTTCTGGCATGATAGACATTGTACCTGATGTGCCGCTGATAAAGGTCCCCTTTATCGATGATCCTTTGAGGCAATCCATGTGCAGAGAAAATCAGTTCAAACGCTTCTGGATCATCTTCTCCCAATGCCTCTTGTATTCTCTTTACGGTAGCATCTATATAAGCAGGATGTCCATAGTATTGATCGATCGTTTTAAGTTTAGGACCCAATCCATGCTTTTTCAATGAAGCATACAGATCATCCATACTTGATAGTGTCGTAGTCTTAGAGTAGTGGGGATAGAGTGGAATGGCATAAATCTCATCCACCTCTTTCATATTTTCAAGCACATCACTAGCAAATGGTGGTGTATAGCGCATCACCATGTGGACGCTAGCATCGATATTCTTCTCTAACTTTTGGATGAGTTTTTTCGTGTAGTCTACGATAGGTGACTTCCCCCCAAGAGCTGCATAGTTATCTGTGGCTTCTTCTTTACGCTTCCAAGTAATCAACTTTGCAATCATCGAACGTATCGGTTTGGGTGCTGCTATGATACGCTTATCATTAAACATATTGTTCAAAAAAACTTCAACTTCTGAAAGGTTATTAGGTCCACCCATATTCATAAGTAATACGGCTCGTTTCATCGTATACTCCATAATTTTTTTATTATTTTATTGAGAATACACAGAGATTCGTAGCGTGTTTATGTCAATTTATATTTTCTTAGAATCTCTAGATTCTCAATCAAGTTCAAAATTTCTGAACACCAATAGACATATCCAATCTATGAAACATCGATCCGATGGCATATAATTTGAGTATGAATCATAAACTTATCTTTGAATCAACTATTTCTTGCACGCCAGAAGAACTCTTCGCATTTCATGCAGATACGCGGAACCTTTGTGTGGTGACACCAAAAGAGATCAGTGTTGAAATCTTAGAGTTGGAAGATCCTTTGAAAGAAGGCAATCAAGCAACACTTAGAATAAAAAAATCGATTTTCTCTTTTGTATGGAAACTGAGATTTGATACCGTAGAGGAACCCAATCTTATCGTTGATCTGGCATTGAAATCTCCCTTTAAGCTCTTTAGGCATGAACATCACTTCATAAAGATCAACAGCAAATATACACTCTTACGGGATGTAGTGACATTTAAGCTCCCTTTGGAACCATTGAGCAATATGATAGTATGGTTTGTAAAAAGAGATATGAAACAGATGTTCCAATACAGGCATGCCCAAACGATCAAACATTTTCAAAAGTGATCATAGATCGTATGAATTAACATCTAAAGACTATGAACGACACGCAAATATGCATAGAATTCAATATACATTTTAAGGAGTTAATTATGTCAAAATACGATGCACTGTTCGAAGATGAAGATGATATCATCTCAGGCACACCACAAAAAAGATATTGGGATATTTTCAAGCAGATAGAAGAGGACAAACGAGAAGCTGTCTTCGATAAAATCGTTGACAGAGCCGCTGCTATGGAGCTCATGTTGATCGAAAAATTCGGTCCAGAAAATCTAGATGCTGCCCTAGAGCAGTATATCTGTGAAAACAAAGAAGAGATTGAGGAACAGAAAAAAGGGCTCTACCTTGGCTGGGGAAGTAAACTGATCTATACGTTTACCTCTTAATCCTCTTTGGGAATCTGCACAACCTCTGAAGTGGTTGTGTATCTTCCTCTTCCCAAAAAGAGTAATGACTGCTTACTCTGCTTTTCATTCACTAATATCCTCTTTACGTCAGAGATAAAGATCGTATGGTCTCCATTTTTGTAAGTATCACAGACACGGCACTCATAGATAAAGTCTGAATCACTCAAGAGCAGATCACCTTGGAGGCTTTTGTCAAACACTGAAAGCTCACTCAATGAGAGTTTGTCATTTGCATCTCCATGGACCCTTGCGCACAAGTCAATAGATGCCATAAACGCATAAGGCAAAAAATTGAGAGTGAACGAGCCATGCTCTTCTATCAGTTTGTGTGAATAGTTCTCTTCTCTCACAGCCACAGCGTATCGGAAAGGCTCTTTAGAGATAGGCATGTGCCAAGACAGAGGCATAAGATTCTCTTGGCATGAGAGAAGTGCGGTCACTCGTGGCTGAGAGTGGTTGCTCTTTTCTAATTTTTCATGGATCGTAAACATTAAGACTTCTTTTTCATATTATGGGAAACATAGATAAGCTTACCTGTATCAAAACCTATACGTTTTGCTTTAGCGATGAGTCTATCTAATGTGGTTTTATCTAATTGTGGTTTTCTGGCTAAGATCCAAAAGTAGGAGTAGTCCGGTCCACTGATCATCGTGTAGTTCTCATAATCTGTATCGATCACGATGTAAGATCCATAAAATGGTCCAAAGAATGACACTTTGAGGAACCCTTTGTTGGTGTCCTCAACAAAATATGCTTTCCCTTCTGCCTGAGAATAGTGCTCTTGCTCTTTTTTGTAGCCTCGATTGATCACCTTTACGCCACCATCTTCTCGCATCGAATAGGTAGCGCTGATATTGTCCATACCCCTCTCAAAAGAGTGATCAAGCCTTGCGATCTCGTACCATGTTCCTAAATATTTTCCCAATTGGAAATTTTCAACAGGGTTGACGTTTTGAGGTATCTCTGTGCAGGCTGAAAAGATCAAAACTGCAATGGTTAAAAATAATTTTTTCATATGCTCTCCTTATCTACTAGACTAAAAATTTTAACCAGAATCATCCAACATTCATAGTCTCTATTTGTTGATTCATCTTTTTTAGGATCAAATGACAAAATAACGCTACGAAAGAGGAAAGAAAACAATTATAATGAAATCAAAAAAGGATAGACCATATGCCTCACGTAGTACTAGAAAAAGCCAATAACATTGAAGAAGTGTATGATGCACTATCGCTATTTTCGCAGAAGACAGAAAATGGTATTTTAAAGATTATGGACAAATATATCAACACCAATAAAAACAGCATACTCTTAGAGTCACTCGCGATAGAAAATGGTCAAAATCAAAACTTTTTTATACAAGTCTCTAAAAAACAGGACAATTTAACCGTAAGACTTCTCCCGCTCACAGACCCAGAAAAAACCAAAGGGGTCAAAACACTCATGGCGAAAGTGGCAAAACAGATCAAAGATACCAATGAAACGATCCATTATGGTAAGAATAATCTAGAAACGTTTTTGCTCTAAAGATCAGATGATGGAAAATAAAATCTTAAATGACGAAACAAAATACCGACTGATAGAAATGGCATGGCAGGATAGAACCCATTTTGATATCATAAAAGAGCAGATAGGTTTCACAGAAAATCAAGTCAAAAACATGATGCGCAAACTCATCTCCAAACAAGCTTACAAACGATGGCGAAAAAGAGTCCAAGGTAGAAAGACAAAACATGTTGCCAAATGCACCCATAAACCAACCCGCTTTCAAGGACCTTGGTAGTGTCTCATTTTCTGCTTTTTCGGCATCAACTCTTTAAAGATGTAGAGCCACTCTTCTTTACACAGTATCCGTTTTTATGTGCAAAAGCAAAAGAGTATCTTAGCTGGCTAGATATCAATCCCTAGAAAATAGAAAGCATTTTACTTTAACTTCTATCTTTGCATCAAGTGACAAATACATCCTACCAACAACTCAAATTTTCGTATAAGATTAAAAAAAATATGGAGTCAAACGATGAGAAGAAAAATAATCACCATTGGGGCATTGGTCTGTGTAATGTTCTCAACAATAGAAGCTAATTTAGATTTCGGAGATCTATTTAAAGATATGAAAGATGCAGCGATTAGTATCAGTAAAGATGCGAAAGAGACTATCGCCATTCTTAAAGATGGCACGGTACAAACAACTTCAAGTGCTGAAAGAACGATCACAAATGTAACCACTGATGCCAAACAGACAACTATAAAAGTTTCAGACGATCTCAAAACAGTTGAGATTGAAACATCAAAAGATAGTAAAGATAGTATGATTGCCATCTCAAGTGACACAAAAGATGCTTTGACTAATACTTCTAAAGATTTAAAAGACGCTTCAACTATAGCCGCCACAGAGATGAAAGACGCCACCATTCGAGTATCATCAGATGCAACAAAAAATGTTCAAACCATTTCAAATGATTCGTCAGACTCTCTCAAAACCGTCTCAGTAGATGCTCAAAGTATTATAAAATCGATCTCTTCAGATAGAAAAGAGATTGCCACATCACTCTCATCAGACAGAAAAGAGATCATTACCTCTATTTCAAACCATAGAAAAGAAATGATTGATACATTGACAAAAACGATCAATGATTCATTAAAAACAATCTCTAATGATTTGAGAGTAGATATAGACACCATCAATACAAATGGATCAGACACTATAAAAACATTCTCAAATGATCGTAGGGAAAATATCAAAAATATTGCTATTAATATGAATGATTCGGTCAAAACAATCGAACATTAATCAAATGATTAAGGGAGATACAAGAATGAAAGATTACTCTGCAATGCATATCCTTATGATCCTTCTTGGGCTTAGTGTACTCCTCCACTCAGATGGTATTATTAAACAAATCAATGGTGTCAAGATCGGTCCGTATGCAACCCTTGAAAATGCTTGGATGATGGATGCACATCTCAAAGGGGTCAATCTGACTCATGCCAATCTTAAACGTTCTAATCTTACGAATGCAAATCTGACAGATGCAAACCTTAGTGACACAGAGCTAGAAGGTGCAACACTTGAAGGGGCGACTCTAGTTAATGTCTATGCCAAAGGTGTCAATCTTGAAGATTCTATTTTGAACCATACAAATTTGACAGGTGCCAATCTGCAAAATGGTAATCTTAAAGGATCAAACCTTGGAAATGCAAATCTTCTTCGGGCAGATCTTAGTAACGCACGAATCGAACGTGTCAATTTAACCCTTGCTAACCTTCAAAATACCAACCTCAAAAATGCCAATCTTTCATTGGCTTATCTAGTGAAAGCCAATCTACAAAATGCGAATCTCAAGGGAGCAAACATCAAAGGAGCGAATTTGACTCATGCCAATCTTGAAAATGCTATTTGGATCAATGGAACGAAATGTACTAAAGGGTCTATCGGGAAGTGTATCAAAGAGTAAAATGTACCAAATTATCACACTGGATGAATCTATATGTTGTAAAGTAAATAATAATGGGGATTTAAACGTATATGGTGTCAAGAGAGGGACTTGAACCCTCGACCTCCGGCTTATGAGACCAGCGCTCTAACCAGCTGAGCTACCTTGACATCTTTGAGAAAGAGACGGAATTGTATCTAAAGATAGCTTGATTGTCAATACCACATTACAAATCATCAAACAATCAGCTTACTCAAAACCAATACTTAGAAAAACTTTAGTCTATTTAACTAAAGTTTATTGAGTATCATATAATAATTCTATTGACTTTTTAACAAAAAATCTATACAATGCACTCACAAAAAATGAATCCAAAAGGAGCTTAATATGGCATTTGAACCATTAGCAGACAGAGTACTTGTCGAGCGTGAAGCACAACAAACCACGACTGCATCAGGGATCATCATCCCAGACACAGCAAAAGAAAAACCCCTTCAGGGCAAAGTGGTCGCTGTAGGACCAGAGGCAAAAGAGGCTGGGATCAATGTGAATGATACTGTAGTCTTCGCAGGATTTTCTGGTATGGAGATCACCATCGAAGGTCACGAATACCTTATTTTACTAAGCAAAGAAGTGCTTGGTCTTATCAAATAACAAATCATTATCATATACAAAAAAAGGAATAAACTATGGCAAAAGATGTATTTTTTTCAGACAAAGCAAGAAGCGGACTTTACGAAGGAGTCTCTAAACTAGCCGATGCAGTAAAGGTGACAATGGGTCCTAGAGGACGTAATGTATTGATCCAAAAAAGTTATGGCGCACCACACATTACTAAAGATGGTGTCAGTGTCGCTAGAGAGATAGAGCTTGCTGATCCACTAGAAAACATGGGTGCACAACTGGTCAAAGAAGTCGCGAGTAACACAGCAGACGAAGCTGGAGACGGTACAACTACTGCGACTGTACTCGCACATGCGATCTTCAAAGAAGGTCTTAGAAACATCACAGCTGGAGCCAACCCTATCGAAGTGAAAAGAGGGATGGACAAAGCCTCTGCTGCCATTATCGAGGAGCTCAAAAAAATCTCTAAAGAGGTCAAAGACAAAAAAGAGATCGCACAAGTAGCAACTATCTCTGCAAACTCTGACCACACTATAGGAAACCTCATCGCAGAAGCGATGGATAAAGTAGGCAAAGATGGCGTCATTACCGTAGAAGAAGCCAAAGGGATCGAAGATGAACTCGAAGTGGTCGAAGGGATGCAGTTTGATAGAGGGTATCTCTCTCCATATTTTGTCACAAATTCAGAGAAGATGACATGTGAGATGGATGCGCCACTTATCTTGTTAACAGATATGAAGATCACTTCACTTAAAGACCTTATCCCCGTCTTAGAAAAAGTACAACAAAGCGGTAGACCCCTTCTTATCATCGCCGATGATCTTGAAGGTGAAGCGTTGACCACACTTGTGCTTAACCGTCTTAAAGGGGTGCTCAACATCACTGCCGTTAAAGCACCAGGATTTGGGGACAGAAAAAAAGAGATGCTTAAAGATATCGCTATCCTTACAGGAGCGACACTCATCACTGAAGAGCTTGGACTCACACTTGAGAAAGCTACTTTAGCAGAGCTTGGACATGCCGGAAGGGTAGTTATAGACAAAGACAACACCGTTATCGTAGATGGGAAAGGGAGCAAAGAAGCTGTCGCAGCCAGAGTGGGTGAGATCAAGACGCAAGTCTCCACAACAACGAGCGAATATGATAAAGAAAAACTACAAGAGAGACTAGCAAAACTCGCGGGTGGTGTCGCTGTCATCAAAGTAGGTGCAGCCACTGAAACAGAGATGAAAGAGAAAAAAGACAGGGTAGATGATGCCCTATCTGCTACCAAAGCAGCCGTAGATGAGGGGATCGTCATCGGCGGAGGTGCTGCGCTGATCAAAGCAAGTCAAGCTGTATCACTTAAGCTTTCAGGTGACGAAGAAGTAGGCGCACAAATCATTCTTAGAGCCGTTTTTGCTCCAGTCAAACAAATCGCACAAAATGCAGGCTTCGATGCAGGGGTAGTTGCAGATAAAATTGCTAACGCTACCGATGCAAACCTTGGATTCAATGCCGCTACGGGAGAGTATGTGAACATGCTAGAAGCAGGGATTATCGACCCACTCAAAGTAGAGCGTGTTGCACTCCAAAACGCTACATCGGTCGCATCACTCCTTCTGACGACAGAAGCAACCGTTTCAGACAAACCTGTAGCACCAAGTGCACAACCTGCAATGCCAGATATGGGCGGGATGGGTATGCCTGGGATGATGTAAGCAATCGCTTACATCAGGTTTCTTCTTCTATACAATCATTCAAAAATATTATAATTTGATTAACACAAACTTAACACTTTGTCGGCATACTTTGCTCTGAAAATAATCAGCAAAGGATTCATAATGGAATTGCAACAAATCTTTTTGATCATCGTTGCTGCTATTGTAGTGACTACAGCAGCTATCATCGTGTTAACAAAATCAAACCATTAAACAATGCCCATTGAAACTCTTTTATAGAGCTCAATGGTATTTACACTTAAAATGTTTTTTTACCCACACATAACGCTTCTAACTGTACCGTAGCATCTTCAATAAAAAATGTTTGATCGACTGCTATAGCATCTAGAGCGATACTTTTTCCCTCTACAGAGAGTTTACCCCACCCCGTTTTACACTGTAATTTAGGATCAGTCATACGCAACTTTTTAGCCATATACTCAAGATACTGATCTTTTTGTTGTAGTACAAATAGAATATTTTGTTGATACCCTTTTTGAAGTTCTGGGAGCATTGCACTACTGCGCTCTAGTTTGTATCCTATTGCACGGATAAATGCTGTACTCAAATCGGCAAACTTCGATTCCATCTCTCGCAAATGTCTACTAGGAGAACTACGCAACAGCACCTCTTCTAGATGTTTGAGTTCACGCATAAGCTTTTGGAGTTTTTGCTCCATGAGATACCCAAACCGATCGGTCGTCTCATCGAGAAGATAAAAAAGCTCTCTTTTATCTGGTAAAATCATCTCCATCGCTGCACTTGGTGTCGGGGCACGCAAATCTGCGACAAAATCAC